>JAGADS010000277.1 GCA_017613485.1 Treponema sp. | reverse complement strand
GCTTATGGATTCAGGAAAATCCTTGGTACAGGTATCGATGATAAGTTTGTAAATGAATATTGCTGCCAGCAGTTTGTGACCCACAAGCTTCTTAAGGAAAATCCAGAGGGAGCCGCCGCTGTTACACGTGCCCTGCAGAAAGCCGCCGCTTATGTCGAGGCAGAACCACGTGCGGTTGCACAGCTTCAGATTGAGAATGATCTTGTTGCAGGAGACCTTGATTTTAACGCCGCATTGCTTGAGGAACTGAACTATCAGCCAAGCCGCTCTCTCGGTAAAAAGACCTTTGATGCCGCAGCACGTCAGCTTCAGGAGGCAGGAATCCTTAAGGCAGAGACTGACATAGAGAAATTCATAGAGCAGGGTTACATAGAGCTGTTCGGTGTTCCCGACGGTTATACTTACGACAGCACAACAAAAACATATCAAGAGATTAACGGTTCACGTGCATAGGAGGACAACATGAAAAACATAAGGATTATTTTATCAATCGTCACTGCATTGCTTGGATTATTGGTTGGCATTGCACCATACACTTTTGCAAAAGTCTGCGGAATGGCTAACATGCACTGCCATGCAGTTACGGCACCAACGGTTCTTGTCTTCGGAATCCTGATTTTTGTAATTTCAGCAGCAGAGACAGTTCTTTTATGGAAAAAACGATAACTGTAAAAAGCCTGGCGCTTTCCAACATCAAGAAAAAACCGTACCGTACGGCAGCACTCACGATTCTTGTGGCACTTGCATCAGGGGTGCTGTTTGGTACGCTTCTATTGACGGCAAGCATAAAAGACGGGCTCAGCGGAATAAAGACTCGTATTGGTGCAGATCTTATGATTGTGCCGGAAGGATATGAATCTCAAGCGGAAGGTGTTCTTCTTACCGGTGAGCCTGTATATTTTTACATGGATAAGTCAGTTGAGGATATTGTCCGTGGCATTCAAGGTGTTGCGGAAGTTACAGGTCAGTTCTATCTTACAAGTTTGAGTGAAAGCTGCTGTGATTTTCCGATACAGATAATAGGCTTTGATCCTTCAACTGATTTTATCGTAAAGTCATGGGCAAGAAAAAAGATTATGGAAACGGATTCTGAGGCAGAGACAATTCTCTCCGGGAATAATATCACTGCAGAAAACAACACGGTAAAATTTTTTGGAAACACTCACAATGTTACGGCACGTCTTGCAAAAAGCGGTACCGGCATGGACAATGTGATCTATGCTGATATTAAGAGCCTGCAGAAAATATTCGATGATGCAAAGGAAAAAGGTTTCGGATTCATTTCTGACGGTGATACAAAATCAAAAACGAGTGTGATTTTTGTTAAACTTGCAGAAGGAGCAAAACCAGACAGCACAGCAGCACGCATAAAAGGAGCAGTCTCCGGCATACAGGTGATTCAGAGTGATAGATTTGTCTCTGGACTTGTTGAAAGCATATCTTCGTTTCTTGTCATCTTGAATGCAGTGAGCGTTCTTGTGATTTTGATTACAGTGCTTACTCTTTCAATCGTATTTACGCTGACTATCAATGAGCGTCTTTGTGAATTTTCAATTTTGCGTGTACTGGGTGCTGACTTCAAAAGGCTTCGTTCCATCGTGTTCACTGAAGCTGCCATGCTTGGAAGTATTGGTGCGGTGGCTGGAATAGGTTTGAGCGCATTGATTTTACTGCCATTTAATTTTGTGATTTCAGGAAAATTGAATATGCCGTTTATGCTCACAGGAGCAGGACAGATAATTATTTTTGCAGTTTTGGCTTTTGTTGTTTTAGTAGCCGCATGTCTTCTTGCTTCGATATCTGGTGCCGTAAAAGTTTCCAGGAAAGAGATTTATCAGGGGATTAAATAATGATAGAAGCGACAAACATAAACAAATCATTCATCACTCCACGCGGAAGGATTGATGTCCTTAGGAACATGAGTTTTTCAATCTCCAAAGGTTCTTTTATCGGAGTCACTGGAAAATCCGGGGCAGGAAAAAGCACTTTGCTTTCTATAATAGCAGGACTTCAAAAACCTGATTCTGGTAAGCTCACCGTAAATGACATGTACATTCTTTCTCTGGATGACAAAGAGCTTAGTTCATTCAGGAATAAAAACATCGGCTTTATCTCGCAGGAACAGAGCTTTCTGGATAACTTTTCCGTACTGGACAATGTAAGGCTTCCTGCATTTCTCAATAACGATAAAAAAGATGATGAGACAAACAGGGGCATCACGGAGAGAGCCATGTCCCTTCTTGATTCCCTCGGCATAGCACACCTTGCCCAGAATAATCCTACCACACTTTCAGGCGGAGAAAACCATCGCGTCCTGATTGCACGTGCACTGATAAACAATCCGCCTATAATCCTTGCAGATGAACCGACTGATTCCGTAGATTCTGAGCGAACAGATGAAATCATAAAAATCTTCCGTAAACTTGCAGACGATGGTAAAACTATTTTGATTGCAAGCCACGACCCCGAGGCCCTGAAGCTGTGTGACGAAGAGATAAAGGTCTAGGGAATGGGGTGAAAGAAAAAAAGAAAGGAACTGTTTTCTTGCTTCTTAATATGGATAAATACGCAAATAAATGCTAAAATAATTCATTCATGTTAATGGAGTCAGGACAATGAACTACGAACAAATCTTCAAAAATATAGATGACATACTTTGGAAGGAAGCAGGCTGTTCCAATGAACTTGATTATGTAGAGCAAACCAGCTGGATTCTCTTCTTAAAATATCTTGATGACCTTGAAG
>JAGADS010000276.1 GCA_017613485.1 Treponema sp. | reverse complement strand
TTACGTCAGCGGTGGGAGCAAAATTCACATTGAACCCGACTGCCTTAATCTCTGAGCCAATGAGTTCAGCCGCCTTTTGTGCAAGCTCCGGATCTTCTGTTGCACCAAGAAGCATGTTGCCCGGCATCCAGCATCCTGTCTTTAGACGGAAAACATTCCCCCCTTCCTGATCAACAGCAACCAAAAGTGGAATCTGCCCATCACCAGAAAGAGATGCATTCTGGACATCATGAATAAGCTTTGTGACTTGAACTGTACCGGTAATGTTTTGATTGAATAGAATGATTCCGCCAAAATCGTATTTCTGCAGGATTTCTCCGGTTCTGGCATCAAGTTCGGTTAAGGGAGCGCCTGTCTTTCTTTCCCTGCCCCGTACATAAAAAGAGGGCATCAGCATCTGACAGATCTTCTGTTCAAGAGACATCTCCTCCAGAATACGATCAGCCAGGGCCGACACCCGCTCTGATTCGGAAATTGAACTCTGGGAAAACGAAAAGCTAGCTATTAAGGCAACACAAATCCATGCTGTCCAAAATTTATGCCTCAGAGTCAAAAATCCTCCATAAAATCCTTTAGGCCTTTTTATCTGTCTTTTTTACACACACAAGGCTAAGAACAAGAGCCACTGCATACAGTGCCACGGTTGCATAAAGTACGGTCTGATATCCGACTGGATTTACACCGTTTGCATCAATCTCTCCAAAGTGATTAACAATCCATGTTGCCATCTGGTTACCTGAAAGACCTGCAAATGCCCATGCAGAAAGCGTGATCCCGTGGATAGCGGAAATGTTCCCCATACCGTAATGATCGGAAAGCAAAGTCGGTACATTGGAGAAACCGCCGCCATAGCCTGCGTTCACCATGAAAATCAAGGCGAGAACAAAGATTATGAGAATTATTGAACCCTTGCCGTTTTCAATTCCACGGGTACCGATTACGATGCCTGTAAAGAGAATGGAAAGGATAAAAATCAGCTTGTAGATTGTATTCCTGTCGCGAAGCTTGTCAGCCCAGGCAGAGAATCCCAGACGACCACCCGCGTTAAAGATGGCGGAAATTGTAGAGATGATTCCGACGGATCCAGCCAGACCAATGCACTTGACGATGGCCTTTTCCTGAGAGATGAGGGCCAGACCACAAGTGATGTTAATGTAGAACATGAGCCAGATGCCGATGTAGTTTGCAATCGGTTTTGTCTTGAGTGTGGCGATGATACCCTCGTCCTTTGACTTTGTCTGTGGCTCAACCCAGTCAGCAGGCTTTGCCAGAAGGAGGTGACCAAGGAACATCATTACAAAGTAAACAGCCGCCAGAATGTAGAACATCTTGTAGATGCCTGTGGGACCAAGATTGTCCAGCATACCCTGCATTATTGGAGAAGCGATTGCCTTGGCCGCACCGAAACCCGCTACCGCAAGACCCGTTGCCAGACCCTTTTTGTCCTTGAACCAAAGCATGAGCGTCTTTACCGGAGAAAGATAACCGGTTCCCAAACCGATTCCCATGATAAAGCCATAGGATACGTAGATTCATACAAGAGCCAGAATGCTGTGCTGATGTGTTCCACCGTAATAGATGAAGAATCCAGTTCCTATCATACCCAGTGTGAAACTGATTGTAGCTATAAGGGAAGATTTATGGATGTTGCGCTCAACAAGGTTACCCATAAAGGCGGCAGACATTCCAAGGAAGAAAATGGCAAAGCTAAAAGCCCATTCAACTGCACTTTTAGAAAAACCAATGTAATTAGCGATTTCCTGACTGAAAATTGACCAGCAGTAAACCGTTCCGATACTACAGTGCAAGAGCAATGCCGGAATTGCTGCACGAACCCATTTGTTTTGAATATTTTTCATTTCTAGTTCCTTTCCTATATTATATCCATTTTGCCGTAAAATATCAATTATATGTAGGGAACGTTGAAATTTGGACTTGCATCATATATACTGAATAAAGGAGGCCACCGATGAACAGCACAATACCAGACTTTGACAGGGAAAAATTGATTCAGCTTGCACTAGAGAATATCAAGAATTCCTATGCCCCGTACTCCAATTACAATGTGTCTGCGGCGGTCCTTATGGGCTCTGGGAAAATCTATACCGGTGTGAATGTGGAGAATGCCTCGTATCCTGCCGGTATCTGCGCGGAACGGAATGCCATTTTCCATGCAGTTGAATGCGGGGAAAGAAAGATTACGGCTATAGCGATAGTCGGAGGCCCGAATTACCAGGTCAAGGATTATTGCGCTCCGTGTGGAATATGCCGTCAGGTAATGAGGGAATTCTGCAACCCCCAGGAAATGCGCGTAATTGTCGCAAAATCCACCACCGACTACAAGGAATTCTCCCTGGAAGAACTGTTACCCCTGAGCTTCGGCCCTGAGGTACTTCAAATTTAACGATTTTGTAGCATTTCCCCTTTTCTAATTTAACGATTTTGTGATAAAATGCTTAAATGAAATTAACGAAAATGAGGGCAGCATGATTTTCAAACGCAAAATTTATGACCGATTTCTGGAATGGAAAAAAATATCCGATGGAACTAGTGCTCTGCTTGTGGAAGGTGCAAGACGAATCGGTAAATCAACCATCGTAGAAGAATTTGCAAAAAATGAATATGAATCATATATTCTGATAGATTTTACTAAAGCCTCTAAGGAAGTATATACCCTTTTCAACGATATTTCTGATTTAAGTTATCTTTTCATGCGACTTCAACTTAT
>JAGADS010000275.1 GCA_017613485.1 Treponema sp. | reverse complement strand
TTTCTCGCAAATAAAGGGATCTGTTATGAACTGTCCGTCTATCTTCTCCATCTGCCATGCTGAGCTTGATGTAACAAGATAAGGCTCAGGGATGAAATCGAAATCAGCGGAAACTTCTTTATCAATATCAATTGCACTCGGCCAGAATACAGTAAGCCCTGTTGGTGCATTTTTCTGGGTCAAGAGGACAGGCCACAAGGAGTAATTTATATATTCAGTTTTTGCAGTAACTGGATTTCCATCTGCATCAGTATCACCGTAAAGCGTAATCCTGAAATTTGAGATATCCGCGGTCAATGTGTCACGATAATAAACACCAAGCTCCTGCAGCCTGTATACGACATAATCTTCAAGAGGTACAACAGACCAGTCATTCTTTATGTCAACAGTATATGGGGAAGTTGCTATAAAGGCCTTTCCACCATTTTGAATGAACTTAACCAATGCATCTGCATCCTCCGGCATAAAATGTGCTGTTCCAAGGACAATAAGGGGTATATTCTGATAAAGTGAAAATGGCATCTGCCCTGCCTCAGGATACGAGAGAGACGGCATGTATGTCTGCACCAATGAAAATCCCTGCGACTCAAGATATGGAGTTACATAAGAATAATCCTGCTCCAGTGACAAACCGTTTCCAATTACAATCTGAACAATTCGTGTCTTATTCCTTACAAGCCTCTGTATGCGGGAATCCAAATCATACTCAAGAGTATCAGCAGAAAGAACAAATGGAATTACCTCAACCTGACCTAAATAAGAAATGACGATGGCAGAATACACAAGGGAATAAGAGTTTTTCCCGGACTCCTGAATCGGCTGCCCCTGAACGCCATAGGATTCAAGCGTAGAGACTAAATCTTCTTTATCGGGATCAAGTCGTCTGTAAGAGACAAAAGATGAGCGTCCTGCATATTCAGAAAGATAATCCTCCGCATCCTGAACCTGAGGATAAAGGTTTCTTAATGAGGAGCTTTGATATAGTGTGATGTCAAGGGGCTCATTTATTTCATCAAGCAAAACCCTGCTGAAGTTACCCACAGAATATGAATGATCGCTTGTCGTGTCTATTCTTGTATAGAACCTGTAAGAGTTTAGGCAAACAAGAACAATCATTGCAAAGAATAAAGCGTTTAGAATCCTTACAAAAGCTGAATTATTATCCCTCTTTTTTTCAAGTGAATAAATGGCAATGTAAGCAAAAAGGAAAAATGCAGCAAGAAAGAAAATAACGTCACGGCTATCAAGGAGACCTTTTCCGGCTGCGTCAAAATGCCATGCAAAAGAGAAAAACTTTGCGACAGAAACGACAAATGAATTAGGATTTATATAAAGCGCAACAAGATGAAGACTGTTTACAGCCGCAAGAACAAGGGCACAGATTACAAATGCAAAACCTGTTATTGAGACAGCAGTAAATATGAACACAGCAAGTGAAGTTGAGCACAAGAAGTAGAGAATCAACACAAAATAAGAAGTGAACAATGAAGAGACATCAACGTCACCATAGAAAGAGACTGTGACAGGCACGACAAGCATAAGGACAAGGGAAATGCCAACAACAGTCAGAAGCGAAAGGATCTTTGCCGAAACCATTGCAAGAGAGGACGACGGCAGATAAAGCTCATCCTCAGAGAATGCCACAAAAGAACCCAGCGTTGGGATTACAAAAATACATATATAAGGAATGGCAGAAAAAAACTGATGCAGATCTGTTGTTCCTGTCTCTCCGAAAAAATGATGGAATACAAAAAACTGAATAATCGAATATAAAATGAATAAGGCACATATAAGATATGTAAAGGGGTTGATTGCATATTTATAAAGATATTTTTTGTAAAGCTGCTTCAATTCTCTGCCCCCGTCAACTTGAGGAATGCCTTTTCAAGATTCTGACAGCCTGTTTCCCTGACGATTTCCTCTTTTGTTCCCCTGGCTGCAACATGACCGTTATTCATCACGTAAATATAGTCACACAGGGATTCCGCTTCCTGGATTAAATGAGTTGAAAGAATTACAATCTTTTTTTCCGCAAGTTTTTTAATTGACCGCCTAATTTTTACAATTTGAGCAGGATCAAGTCCACCGGAGAATTCATCAAGAATAAGAACCTTGGGATCAAATGAAACTGCAAGTGCAAAGCTTACACGCTGTGTATAACCTTTGGAAAGGGATGATATTTTCTGATACAACACATCATCAAGGTCAGAAGCCTTAATCGCAGCAGACAGCAGACGGTCCAAGTCTTTTTGCTTATATCCATGAAGGTAAATATTCTGAGTCAGAGCTTCCTTTACTGTAAGTTTTCCGTCAAGATGAGGAAACTCGGGAACATTACCCGTTACCGCACGTATGTCCTTGAGGTCTGTAAAACCAGCGACTGTAACCGTACCTTCTGTAGGATAAACTATTCCACCTGCCGCCTTGAGCAATGTTGATTTTCCTGCACCGTTTGGCCCAAGTATTCCTGTAACAGAACCAGAGACCGCCTCAAAATCCACATTGTCACAAGCTTTCCTCTCAGCGCCCTTTTTACCGTAAATCTTGGTAAATGACTTTATTACTACACTTTCCTGCATATTTTATTCCACATAGGGGATTTCAAATCTTTTTCGGTCACGGCACAATTCTGCATTTGGATAGACTTCCTGTGCCTGCGCAAGAAGAAGATCAAGGTCGCGGTCGGTATATCTCGGGCTATAGTGAATCATTGCCATCCGTTTTGATTTTGAATCCCGGGCAATAGTGGCCGCCTGACGGGCTGTCATGTGTTTTTTCTCTGCCGCCTGATCCTCACAGTCATCCGCAAACATACCCTCGCATATTAAAAGATCAGAATCCGAAACCTCTTTTGCTATCGTCGGAAGATAAACTGTGTCCGTAACAAAACTGAATTTTCTTCCCTTTCTGTTTTTACCCACAACCTGCTCTGGTTGAATCAATTCTCCATCCTCATTGGCAACAGCCTCTCCGTGCTGAAGCTTTCCCCACAACGGTCCACGTGGAACCTTCAGTCGCTGGGCTTCATCTGGATTAAACTCACCTGGTCTGTCTTCTTCCTCAAGAGTATAGCCTACGCATGTTTTTGTATGCTCAAGCGGGAATGCCCTTACCTTGAAACCGTCACCCTGATAGACGTCACATGGAGCGGTAATCTCATGAACTTCGATAGGATAATTTATGTACATGTCAAGAACCTGACGGCTTGTCTCGATATATTCCCTGATTTTTGGAGGCCCGTAAATGTAAAGAGGCTCTGTCCTGTCCACCTGAGACGAAAGCATAAGGATTCCCGGAAGCCCCGTAACATGGTCTGCATGGGTGTGCGATACAAAGATGGCATTTATCTTTTTCCACTTTAAGTTAAGCCTGCGCAATGATACCTGGGTTCCCTCCCCTCCGTCAAAAAGGAAAAGGTCCCCGTCACGCCTGAGCAGAACGGAAGTCAAATGCCTGTACGGAAGCGGAAGCATTCCACCGCATCCGAGGATAAAAGCCTCCATGTTCATTACTGACCGCCGTTTCTTGTGTAGGCAGCCAGTCCACCCTGAAGCAGGATAGTACGGCTTCTTTCATCCAGGTCGTTTACGCCTTCAATCTTAGTGTCTCCAGCATTTGAATGAAGGATAATGTTGAATGAAGTGCCGTTCTTAAGGCTGTCAAAAATTCCTGTAAGCTCGATTGTGTCTCCTGCCGAGATCTTATCATAGTCATCAGGATTCTTGAATGTTATAGGAATGATTCCGTAGTTAATCAGGTTTGCCTTGTGAATGCGTGCAAAACTCTTTGTGATTACAGCGCGTACTCCAAGATACATCGGTCCAAGTGCTGCATGCTCACGGCTGGATCCCTGACCAAAGTTCTCGCCTCCCACAACAAAGCATCCGCTGAAATTGATTGCCTCGGCTTTCTTGTAAAAGTCCGGATCAAGACGCTCGTAGGTGAACTTGCTTATCTCCGGTATATTTGAGCGGAAAGGAAGAACCTTTGTACCGGCAGGCATGATATCGTCGGTGGAGACATTGTTCTGTGCCTTGAGCAATACAGGAAGCTTAAGATTATCCTCACATGGCTTGCATGGCGGACACGGCTTGATGTTGGGACCACGCAGTATCTCCACGGAAGCGGCCTCCTTCTCATCAAGAGGAGCAATCAGCATGCCTGTATCCTGAGCATCCTGTGTGATTTCGTCCATCGGAAGTGAATCAAATTTTCCCTCAAGCAAAGAAATACGTCCCTGATCTGTATATGCCGGGTCTGAGTAATCCAGAGATGTCGGATCTGTTATATATCCTGTAATGGCAGAAGCGGCTGCTGTCTCCGGGCTTACAAGGTAAATAGAGGCATCGGCTGTTCCAGAGCGTCCCTTAAAGTTCCTGTTGAATGTACGCAGTGACACACCCTCTGAGTTTGGTGCGAATCCCATACCGATACATGGACCGCAAGCACTTTCCAGAATGCGGAAACCTGCCCTGATAAGGTCTCCAAGAATTCCTGCCTTATCTGCCATAAGAAGAGTTGTACGGCTACCTGGAGCGATTCCTGCCTCAACACCCGGTGCAATATGCTTTCCGCGTACAATGGCCGCAACTGATGCAAGATCATCAAGAGAAGAGTTTGTACAGCTTCCGATGGCAACCTGGCTTACCTTTATATCTTTGAGGGAATCAACATCCTTTACGTTGTCCGGAGAATGGGGACATGCCGCAAGAGGCTTAAGGCTTGAAAGGTCTATCTCTATCACTTTGTCGTAAACCGCACCTTCATCTGCCTTCTGCTCTGTCCAGTCCTGAACACGTCCCATGCTTGAAAGGAAGTTTTTCGTCGTCTGGTCAGAGGGGAAGATTGAGCATGTTGCCCCAAGCTCAGCACCCATGTTCGTGACTGTTGCCCTCTGCGGAACCGTAAGAGCCTCCACACCCTCGCCAAAGTACTCGTAGATGGCACCTACACCGCCCTTTACGCTCTCGTGACGCAGTACCTCAAGAATGATATCCTTTGCACCGACACCCTTCCTGAGTGTACCGGAAAGCTTTACACCAAAGATTTTTGGCATTGCAAGATGAAATGCACCGCCACCCATGGCAACAGCAACATCGATTCCGCCTGCACCAATTGAAATCATGCCGATTCCACCGCCTGTAGGAGTATGACTGTCAGAGCCAAGGAGGGTCTTTCCCGGTTTACCGAAATGCTCGATATGAACCTGATGGCATACGCCGTTACCCGGTCTTGAGAAATATAGTCCGT
>JAGADS010000274.1 GCA_017613485.1 Treponema sp. | reverse complement strand
TACGATTGTTAAAACAAAAGTCTTTTTAGGTGTATTAAAAAACGTATTTAACGGTAGGGAGATAATGGCTTCCACATAACAGTTCTTAATAATATAATCACGCAACTTCTGATTAGAAAGATTGTAAAAAATGCCATCTGGAAGAACAATATTTGCAGTTCATCCTTTTTTCAAAGATTTTACAATCCATTCGAGGAACAGCCCTTCTACTCCTGCTCCACCTTCTGAATAGAATCCTTTAGCCTTAGCTTCTTTTGTTATGATTGCACTCTGGTAATAGGGTGGATTTGCCAAAATCAAATCATACTTGTTTTCAACTAAATCATCTAAAGTACCACAAATTGTTTTGCTTGATACAAACATCTTGTTTAGTAACTCTTGGGACAATGTTTGGATATCTGTAATATTATTGTTGTTTTTGAAAAGATTCGAGTAATATATGAGCGTATTAGCTTTAGCTAATATAGTGGTCAAGTCGTAACCGCTTGTCGCCCCTTTTTCGTCCATTTCCTTTTCAAAGCCAATAAGTTCGATTTTTTTCTCGACCGTACCATTTTTCAGTGCAAATGGTTCATCCATCTTCATTGATGCCTCAAGCAAAAACTTACCGACACCGCAAGCAGGATCACATATAGTCATTCCTTCCTCAATATCAACCATGTTCACCATGCCTTGAACTATTTTCAGAGGGGTAAAATACTTACCGGCATTTTGTTTAGATTTTTCCTGTTTAGTAAATGTCTCAAACAGTTTTGATTTGAAATCACGGCTAATATTTAAGAACGGCCCATTAACCTTTTCATATTCGTGGAAGAGTTTCAAAATAGCATGGAAGGTTTTAGCATCTGTTCCATTACACTTGTATGCACCTTTGGAATCCTTAAAGGCATGAAAAATGGTTCCATTAATAATTGTTGTATTATCTGGTGCCATAGGAAACAGAATATTTATTGTTTCACGAGCCCCATTAAGATATCTAAAAAGAACCTCTTCCTCCGTAACAGTTTCATAAGCTGCATATACCGTGCTGAAAGAATCATTTCCTTTCAGAATTCCTATATCTGACAGATATTTAAACAGGAAGAGTTCAACAAAGGTATACAAGGAATCCTTAGGCGTTGCAAAGCTGATATTCTTTAAAATCCCTCCAATCTTCATAGCTAAATTAGTTGGATCACAATCAACAGTCTTTAGCAAGCAATCATTAGTAGGTGATATAGTCAATGCAACCCTGTTAATGAAATCAGCAAGTTTTAGCTCTTCTTTTTTAGGCTTGATTTCAGTTTGTATCTCATTTCCATTTTCGTCTTTAATTCTATTTTCTGTGTAAGGATTGTACCAGTAGAAGGATGTTCCATCCGAAACAACATAGATTTTCGCATTTACATCCCTAGCCACATGGATTTCCTGTTTAACAGCTTTTTCTATTTTTTTCTTACCATCCAACTCTGTTGGCAACTTAAACTCCAAAAAAACAACAACATGCTTGTCCTTATCAACGATAAGAACGTCCGGTTTCTTTCCAAGGTTAACCGTAGGTAACACTCCCTCTAAAACATTCTGAGCCACCAAATCTCGCACAGTTGTAGCGCCAAGACTATAACAGGTGTATTTATCCAGAATACTTACCGGATTTGAATATAAATCATTTTGTATTGTCTGCTCAGACATTTTTTACCCTCCTAAATATCCGCACCATTCTCTTTGAGTCTGCAGTATCTGTCATAAGAGATAATGATATTCTGCGGTTTACTGTTTTTGTTCACCAACACAACTTTGTCATTTTGTGCCACATCATCAAATATCTTTGATGCCTGACCTCGTAGGAACTCCGTCATTTGATGATGGTTAGGTATGATATGATAATACGAATAGGAATAAATACTTTTCAGATAAAAACCTCCACAAAATTATAACAATTCAAGAGCTTATCATCAACAATATTTACAATGTAAATTTGTGCAGTGTATACGAGGTGACTTCCGCCTTTTTTTTTGCTCCTTTTGGCTGTCAGAGGGCTCTCGACAGAAAGGAGGAGTGGGTATGAAGCTCAGACATAAGGTCCGGGTTAATGTGAGTCGGCCGGGCGGCGGAGAGGAAGCTGTGCTGGAAACGGCTCGTGGATCGTTTCGGAGTCGGGTGCTGCGGCGGCTTGTGGGGGACCAGTATGCGGTACTGGTGCTTACGCCGGTCGGCATGACAGTTGATTCAGTTGAGATTCATGAGTCCCGTTCGGGACAGGAAGGTTGATGTTTGTATGGCAAACAAGAAAGATCTCCGCGGCAGCATTGAAAAAATGCGGGAAGTGGCGGAGCTGCTTACAGGGTGGGCGGATGACATGGAACGCTCACTGAAAAATAAGGGGAATAGGAAGGATGCTAGTTCAGAAGTTAATTCTGAGATGGAGCTTGTTCCGGCTTCGACTTTGGATTGTGATTCTGTTTCTGGCCCGGTTCCTGCGTCGGTTTCGGAGCAGGTTTCTGATGTTGCTCCGCCTTCCTTTGAGGAATTGCGGGGCTTGCTGGCGGCGAAGAGTGCCGGCGGTTATAGGACACAGGTGTTGGCCTTGATTCAGTCTTATGGGGCGGAAAAGCTCAGCGAAGTGGATCCTTCTCATTATGCTGATCTGATGGAAGCTGCGGCCGGTCTGGGTGGTGAATCGGATGCCGGATAAGCACGCGTTTTTATCACCGTCATCGGCGGAACGGTGGTATCACTGTACGCCTTCTGCCTGGCTTTGTGAACAGTTTCCGGATCTGGGAAGCGTGTATGCGGCAGAAGGAACAGAAGCACACAGTCTGTGCGAATTCCTGCTGGAAAAGTATTTGGGAAAGACCGAGCTTGTCGACCCTCGTCCCGGAATGCAGTATTACACACCGGAAATGGAAGAATGCTGTCAGGGATATGTTTCATATATCGCGGAGGTATTGGCGGGTTATCGGGTAAAGGGCATCGTGCCGACGGTGTTTGTGGAACAGCGGGTAGACCTGCGCCGGTTTATACCGGAATCTATGGGTACGTCTGACTGCGTGATCGTTGGACAAGATGAGATCTGTATTGTGGATTACAAATACGGAATGCATCCGGTACCGGCTTCCTCGCTGCAGCTGAGGATCTATGCCCTGGGTGCCTGTGAGATGTTCTCTGCCCTGTATGATTTCTCTTCCGTGCGCATGGTGGTTTACCAGCCGCGGATCGGGAATGTGGATGAATGCACGATGACTGTCAAGGAATTGTATGCCTGGGCAGCCGGAGAACTGCGGGAACGTGCACAGGCTGCTTTTGACGGCAAGGGTATGTTCTGTGTGGGTGAGTGGTGCCGTAATTGCCGGGCAAGGCGTCAGTGCCGGGAATTGGCAAGTCACCAGCTGGAGATTGCCAAGTTTGAGTTTGCGGATCCGCCGCTTCTATCGGATGTTGAAATCTCTGAAGTTTTGAACCGGGTGGATGATCTGGTGACCTGGGCGAATGGAGTCAAGGAGTACGCGCTTTCGGCGGTACTGGAAGGTCGGAAGATTGCCGGCTGGAAAGCGGTTGAAGGACGGTCGGTCCGTAAGTTTGCGGATGACGCGGCAGCCTGTGCC
>JAGADS010000273.1 GCA_017613485.1 Treponema sp. | reverse complement strand
CTATAACGGAGGTAATTGAATAATTGGATTGCGGATATAAAATTTAAATATGCTTTTTAGAAATATTTTTAGAAATACTTTTCGTTGAGCTGTTTCCTGAAATCTCCGGGCGTGCTGCCTGAATACTTTTTGAATGCCCTTATGAAATGCGCCTCATCGCCATATCCTGTACGCTCCATAATCTCGCTCACGGAAAGGTATGTGTTTTTTAAAAGGACAGATGCCATCTGCATCCTGAGGGAAATGATGTAGGCTGTTACGGTTGAGCCCATCTCCGCCTTAAAACACTGGTTAAGTGTCGTCTTGTTCGTGCTGAATTCCCTGGTAATGTCCTCCAGGCTGATTTTGTTCCGGTAATTGTCGTTGATCCATTCAACTATTTTCTGGACTTTCTCGGTTGCCTTTGTCATAACGGGATTTGAAAAATTCTCAAGCTCAGAGTACACTGTGTTCACAGTAATCAAAAGCTCCAGCAAGAATGAACGGCTCCTGCACGGCCAGTAATCATCCGGCTGATTGACCAGTATGCTGTCTGTTGAATCAATAAGCTTCTGGACATGAGGTGCCATGTTCTGCGGGATGGAGACTGCTCCTATGAAATTTTCATCACGCTCAAAGAACGGACGAAAATAATAGAAATCATGCCCCAGGTTCTTCTTCCAGTCTTCAAGATCCGTCTCATTGTTGTAGCGGTCATAACAAAAGGGAGAAAAATAAACGACGTCCATCTCCAGACCATCTGACTTGCTCAGCCCTGCAATGTCATCGGTATTAAGCGCAAGAACGGCAGGAGCAGTGACCAGCTGGCTTTTTGTGCCATTGGTGAATGTCGCATGCCCCTTTTTAATCAATATAATCCTGAAACGGTCTTTTATCTGAGATATACCCAAATCACTTAATCCGAATGTGCATTTTATCTTCATCTCACATCCGGGATAGATTTTGTCTCCGTAGGTCGAAAATTGATTATCCGTTGATTTCTGTGTTTCCATGGAAGAATATTATAACATTTGTTTTGAAAATTGTCACACTGATTCGAAACGCCTAACGTCGTTTCCTACTTGATAAAAACCGTTTTGTGAGTTAAATTTAGAGTAAGACTAGATAAAAAAAGAGGTGCGGTATGAGATTTATTAAAACTTTTGCTATTTTATTGTTTCCGATTATATTGTTACTGACATCATGTGAAAACAACATACCTGTTGAGTTTATCATAGAGGAAGAAGAGTCAGAGTACGACGGGATGTATCATCTGGAAGATGCAGAATATTTTATTATAAACCTTCAGACAGTTCACGAAATGGAAGAAACTCCTAATCAGATATGGCCACAACAAGGTGTTTGGGGAATTGTGCCCCCAGATATACTTGATCATGTACGCCTTAACAAAGGGGACATTCTAAGGCTGGACAATCTGGAGCCAGGAAAATATGATTTATGGGGCACTGCCTATGGACAACAACCTTATAATGATGAGCCGATTATGGTCGGAGATATTACCGGCAAAAGCGATAAAATGGATGATGCAGGACACATTATCGTAGATGATTTTTCTCCCACAATCGTAAAACTTGTTTTCACATGCAATATACACTAAAAAAATCACCACACGGAGGAGAAGTTTGCTAAATCAAGCATTCTGAGTGGAAACAAGAAAACCAGGATAATTCAAAAAAAAAGGAAATTGCGTTAGCAATTTCGAATCCGCGTGACAAAAAAAAAAAAAAAAATACCACACAAATTCACTATAATTCGTGTGGTATTATTCTTTGATTCTGTAAAATCTTATCTCTTCAAGAGCCTCATGTCTCCGCCACCGACCTTGAACTTGAACTTTGGCCCCTTGGAATCCTGTGCAAATTCTGAGCGGAAACGGCCGCTTCCCACATCACCGCTTGTCCAGAAATCAGCAGAGGACGGCAATGCAATCTTTGCAGTTCCAGAACCGATGGAAACTGATGATTCCTTCTCGAACATCTTTGGGAAATCCAGGTCCAGTGAGCCCTTGTCGCTGGAAACGGCAAAATTTCTTGCCTCAGCATCACTGATATTGATATTTCCCTTGCTTGAGCTGACCTTGAGTTCCGTGCATGACAGTTTCTTTACCTGGATGTCTGCATTAGAGGTAGAAATCTCTGCACCCTTGGCTATTTCCGCATTGTTCACGGCAACAGCGCCTGCATCTGACTCGAACGAGAAATTGTCGGCCTTAATGTCTGAAATGCTGGAAAGTGCGTCCTCATTCTGAATTTTCATGGTCTGGATGTTGTTTTTCTTTGGAATCGTTATGTTGACCGTGCAGGTACGTCTTTCAAGCTTGTTTGTCTTTTCCTTCTGCTCAATCTTGATTGATTTTGAATCAACTACAACCAAAGGGTTTCCCATCTGATGATTTGAAAGAACTTCTATCGTGATGTTCTCGTTTTCTGAAAGCGAAATGTTCAGGACTTCATTTTTCAGGTTGATTTCAATCTTCTTTATTCCATCAGCCTTGAGAGCCTGATTGTGAACAGACTGAGGTTCTGCCCATGTCGGTTCTCCAGCCGGTGCCCCTGCAGAAACACAGGCAGTAAAAGTCAGAAAAGCCAGTGCACTTAATAAAATACGTTTCATACTAAAAATCCTCCTGTTTTTTAGGGAATAACCCTGTTTTGCTCATTATACCACCGTTCCCGGCAGAAAACAAGTTTTAACTCATACATATAACATTAAAAGATAGAAGAAAGTTACTTAGGCCAGGTACTTGAAAAAAATTTGAAAAATGCGTAAAATGTGCCATTCAGAATTGACATGATGCACTCAATTTTGTATTATACAAGCACTTAATTTTTTTAGAGGTAGTAAAATGTCTAGAACATGCGATCTTTGCGGAAAGCACCCGGTTCATGGAAACAAGGTAAGTAATTCATATCATCATACACGCCGCACATGGAAACCGAATCTCGTTAAAATGAAGACAGAAATCGGTGGAACAACAATGACTCTTCGTATCTGCACACAGTGTCTCCGCAGCGGTTTTGTTACAAAGAAAGTAAGCGTTACCCCAGCCAATGCCGGAGCTAAAAAAGACAACTAAGTTCAATTGAATTCAGTTGGAAAAGACCCGTCAAGCGATTTTTGATTCATCAAGAACCGTTCCTGCGGGTCAATTTTATTTTAAAGGCTATTCATCTTTCTTATTCAGGGCTGTCTTCAGGGAATTGAGCCTTTCCTGAAATCCAATCCATGTTGCCATTACACCGCACGCCTGTATTATCCCGGAGACAAAAAGACTGTCAAAGCGGATTACAAAGGGCAGCACAATCACGAACACCGAGATAATAAGAACCATCAAGAGCCTTGATTCAGCAGGAGGAATTGATTTTCCTGCCTCCACCAGCTTCTTTTTTGTCATTTTAATCTGAACGGTAAACGCCACAATCTCAAGGAACCAAAGTCCCGCACATACTATCAGGATGATAAGCCTTATCTGTTTTTCTGTCATTTTTCCTCCATGGCCCCCAGCCATT
>JAGADS010000272.1 GCA_017613485.1 Treponema sp. | reverse complement strand
GTGTTGAGTGTTGAGTGTTGAGTGAATTTTACACGGCACACTTTTTCTGTCAAGAGATTTATACAACTTTTTTTCTGCAGAAACATGATGTAACATAACTTTATTATGAATCATATGATAAAGGATGTCAAGGAGCGTTTTACAATTCATAATTGATTCCAAAAAAACAAAGAATTTTCACTTTTTTCCAAAATTCTTCCCAAATTTTTGTTTAAAACGTCGGGTCGGATACTATTTATATAGTATGGGGGAAAAACTTTTTCTCCCATGCGGACAATATACTCCGCGAATATTATTTTATACAAGGAGATTTTATGACAAACAGTTCTTTTCACATTAAGCCCATAGAGGATTTGACATTCACAGACGACGGCATGTTCCAGGCCGTTCTTCATGAGCCTGACATCTGTGCCGAGCTTGTTGAGCGCCTTCTTCACGTAAGCGTTCACCATGTGGAGTATCCGAAGATCGAGAAACAGATAGCGCCTTACTTCACGACAAAGGGAGTCCGGCTTGATGTCTACCTCAAGGATAGTGACAAAATCATAGACGTGGAGATGCAGTCGTACCCGCAGGAGGCTTTGGGAAAGCGTACGCGCTACTACAACAGCATGATAGACATGGACAGCCTTATGAAGGGACAGGACTACACTGAGCTCAAGGAGTGCTACATTCTATTCATCTGCAAGAAAGAGCCGTTCATGGATGTTGATGAAAAGCCCTATGGATTACCGTGCTATACTTTCAGGAATATCTGCAGTGAGAATTCCGAAGTAAATTTAAATGACAAAACTGTAAAAGTGATATATAATGCAAGTGCATACAAAACTGAGAAGGATCCGCGTATCCGGGATTTTCTACACTTTGTCTGTACAAATGAGCCTGGGGAGGATGATTTCTCAAACCGTCTTTCCGCCATAGTAGAGAAACTGAAGGATAACGATAAATTCAAGGGAGATTATTTAGCCATGAACCTGCATGACCGTGACCTGATAAGAAGAACCAGAAAGGAAGCCATAGAGGAAGGCATTTTCCAAGGTATCTCCCAAAAAGCCATCGAAACTGCAGAAAATCTTATGAGAATGGGTCTAGGCTCTCCTGAGCAGATTTCCAAGGCAATAGGTCTCCCGCTGGAACAGATCCTGAAAATCAAAGAGAATCTTTCAGTGAAAGCCTAATGTCGCAAGCTGGCGATAGTTCTTAAAACTTAAACCCGGCACTTAGCTCCATGCCGAAAGTAAGCATAAGAGAATGGTGGAGATCCAGCAAAAAGGTTGTCTGCGGACCTAAACCTACAAAGAAGCCGTTTTTATCAGGCATCAGGTAAACTTGAAAACTTGTTTCACCACAGGGCTGAACACTGACATATTCTATCAGTCCAAGCCAAATTCCCGCTGATAGAGTTCCCAAAAGCTCAACATGATATTTGTTCCAGTTTTGCGGCTTTTCAAATGCATATCCAAACCTTGAGACTAATTGAAAATTGCTGACTGCTAAAACTGACATAGCCTTTATCCCCAGGTAAGTCTTAAAATCAGAATTGATTGGAAGCTGAAATTCTGCGTTGATAAAGAAAAGCGGAGAATACCTAAAGTCTGCATCCCAACTTCCACCCTGATAATTAAGCATTGCTATATAATTATTCACATCCAGTCCAAACAGAAAATGAAAATCAGTCTGCGGCTTATCTTCTTCTACAGGCTCCAGTCCTTCCTGTGCAAAAACCGGTAAAACCAAAATCGTTGAAAACATCAATACCAATACACTTTTCTTTATCTTCATCTCTTTTATTCCTTAGCTATCTTGTAAACAGTATATTAAGCATAAATCATATCTTGTTTAAAATCCAGTACTTTAACCTCCTATTGAAGAAAAAGGGATTTTACTGTATATTTCGGGCATGAGTTTATATGAAGATTTAAAATGGCGCGGACTTATTAAGGATGTTGTTGGAGAAGAATCAAAGCTCCAGGAACTTTTGGACGGTAATCCCTTTACTTTCTACTGGGGTACTGACCCTACGGCCGACAGCCTTCACCTTGGACACTATTCCTCACTCTGTCTGGCAAAGAGGCTTTCCATTGCGGGACATCACCCTATTCTTCTTTGCGGTGGTGCTACAGGACGCATCGGGGATCCACGACCCACAGCCGAAAGGGAAATCATTTCCGAGGACCTCATCAACAGCAATATCGTGGGCATACGCAATCAGATAAAGGAAATAGTTCCAGGCGCAGAACTGGTGGACAACTATGACTGGTGGAGCGGAAAGAGTTTCCTGAATACTCTCCGTGACATCGGAAAATACATCAACGTAAACTACATGCTAGACAAGGACATTATACGCCGACGTCTTGAGACTGGCATCACATACGCGGAATTCTCGTACATGCTCCTGCAGGGATACGATTTCCTCTACCTGTACCAGAACAAGAACTGCATCATGCAGGTGGAAGGCAGCGACCAGTGGGGCAACATCACCACGGGAATTGACCTTATCCGCAAGATCACGGACAAAGAGGCCTACGGATTCACAATGCCGCTTATCCTTGACTCTACCGGAAAGAAATTCGGCAAAAGCGAGGGTAATGCTCTCTGGCTCAACAAGGAGAAGACCTCTCCATACCAGATCTACCAGTATCTGTTCAACACAGACGACTCCAAGGTTCTTGAATACCTTAAGGTGTTCACTTTCCTGTCAAAGGAGCAGATTGAGGATATTTACCGCCAGCAGCAGGCCGCACCGGAGACACGTATTGCACAGAAGACTCTTGCATACGAGGTTGTAAAGGACCTTCACGGCAAGGAAGAGGCAGACAAGGCAGTTGACGGAGCAAAGGCAGCTTTCAGCGGTCAGGGAGACAAGAACAACATGCCTACCGTAGAGATGCC
>JAGADS010000028.1 GCA_017613485.1 Treponema sp. | reverse complement strand
TGATGATACAAAGAAAGAAAACGACATGCAGTACATACTGAATCTTAAAAATTCATTTTTTGATCTGGAAGAGATGAACGGAAAGGACTTGATTTTCGCAGATCCGATGAATGCCACCGGAGGTTCACTCGTAACCGTAGTAAAATACCTGCAGTCTCAGGGAGTAAAGCCGAGGAGCATTAAATTCTTTAACGTGATTTCAGCACTTAAGGGAAGCCTTCGTGTAACAAGGGCACTTGAAAACTGTACATGCTACACGCTCTGGATGGATCCTGTGATGAACGAAAAAGCCTACATCATGCCGGGTCTAGGTGATGCAGGAGACCGTCTTAACGGCAGGGATTCTCAGGAAAGACCAAGAAACATAATTCAGCTCATTGCAGATTACGGTCACAATATCACAGGATTGTACCGCTCACAGCTACGTAAAATCGAACAGACAGTTCTGGGAGCATTATAGTTTTATATGTATCATTTTAGCAAAAGTTATTTTGTCTTGTGCTTAAGCCTGTTGTCTCTTTTATTCCTGAATATTTCATGCTCCACCGTAGACAAAATGATTCCAGGCCAACAGGATGCCTTAGACAGATCGATTACGGCAGAATATCTGAGAATAGCAGAGGCTTACGAGAAACTCAAGGATTACCCTAAGGCAATTACTTTTTACGAGGCTGCAATAAAATCTAATGCAGGAAATGAACTGGGAGATTCTGCCTATTACAATATAGGACGCTGTTATGCCTTGGCAAAAGACTGGGATCATGCACAGGAAATTTATGAGAATCTACTGGAAAAGGATCCTGACAACATAAGTTTGAAATCATCTCTTGCATACATTACCGCAATGAAGGGAGATTTAAAAAACGCGGCAAAACAATATGCTGCATTGGTTGAAAAAGTACCGAATGATTCTTCTTTTCTAAAAAACTATATTTCTGTTCTTCTTGCTGACAATAGAAAGGATGAGGCAGAAAAACAATTTGTAATTTTCAAGACAAAGTTTCCAGATGATAACGCAGTAACAGAAATCGAAAAAATGTTTACACCTCAAGAAGAAGCGACAGGAAGCTGAGTTCCGATTTTGTCCAGTTTTGCACTTTCTGTTGCGATATAATTCCTATACCTTTCCGCATTTACTTTAAAAGCAACTACAGGATTTGATTTATCTTCCATTGCATGTATCAATGCCTGTTCTGATTCCTCTGCTATTCTATGACCGGAAATCAACCGTAGAGATCTTGACGAAAGTCCTATAGATACGATGTAATAGAGTTTCCGTTTAGCAAGACTTGCAATAATATTTGTATGGAGGTCTTCAGCGGCCTTCAAAGCCTCTTCAATACCCATATTCTGAATGATTGCAGTACAGCCGGATTCTCCATATTCAAAGATAAGATCCCTGAATTTTACCAGCTCCATAATCAATTCACGTATTTCTTTTGCTTCATCTGAATTCCAGTCGATTTTTGAAATTTCTATTGTCATTACAGTAAGGTCCTGATCCCCGGATGCTGCTCTTATAAGCTCACTGTCAAGGCGTGGAATCATATATTCTTCCCATCCGAATCCTGTTTTTGGTGAGAATAAACCAGCAGGCCGATTCTCTTTTTCTTCGACGGACTCCACTGATGTTTCTGCTGTGGAAGAAAGAGTATTTACTTCTTTTTTTGGTTCATCTGGCTTTATGTCAAGTTTAGTCTGAATAGGGTTCATTTCCGGTAAAATGCTTGGCTCAGAGTTTTCCTCTTCCTCAATCATTGATTTAATCAAGGATTCATTTTTGATTACCCTGTCATTCAGTTCCTGTTCATCTTCAGAAAGAGAATCTATTCTGTTTTCTTCCTGCTGCAAATCGTTAAAAATATTTTCATCCGTATCATCTTCAGTCAGCGGTTCGTCAAGCAAATCCTGAGTTAGGGCCTGAAATTCTTCCTGTGTTATGGTACTTGAAGGAGACTGCGGCATCTGATAATCAGATTCATAGGAATTTTCTGCTTCAGGTTCCTCATTTTCCTCAAGGACATCGTCATGGTTTTCTTCTTCATCATCAAAGGCCTTGATTTCATCAAGCTCATTATCAATCTGCTCTTCTATAGTCGGTTCCAGATAAGCTTCGTCTTTGTCCGTCTCTATCTCAGAAAAAGCTTTTTCATCCTGATTATAATCACCTGGGATATAGTCTTTTTTTATGTCCTTACTTTCTTCTTTCTTATACTCAAAATCTGAATCATAGCTCTTTTTTTCCGAGGCATATAAATAAATCAGATATGTAACGCAAAAGAGGGTGGTCGCAAGTATTATGAAGAATGCAATCAATCCCTTGGTATAAAGAGAAGTCGGTTTTATAAGGTATGAGGCAACTTTAAGCTGCAAGGCATCCTGATTTGGTGAATAAATGGATCTTTCAGTTACAGTAACAAAAGGTGATCGTGTAGGGCTGTTTTCGGCCAGATCTCTAGGGATCGATATAATCAGATAGTCGTCTTGAGAAAGCTGAATTCCTGCAATATCAGATACCGGACCTACCGAATGAAGAAATGCAGTCTGAAACTGATCGGAGTAGGCATCATTTACAGAAAGGTTCTGTGCTGTTGCCCGTGCAAGCTCATCTATGCGTGCCTGAATTTTTGCAGGAGAAGACTTATATTCAACAAACATGGAGATAACGAATGTAAGTATTGTGGCTATATAGATAATTGAAATAACTGGCGGAAAAAAAGACCTCTTACTCTTCATATATCATAGTATACCGTTTTAATGCATGGTATGCAAGTTTTATATGCTCAAAAACAGACAGATTCTTATCTTT
>JAGADS010000271.1 GCA_017613485.1 Treponema sp. | reverse complement strand
CCCACAAGAATTTATGACGAGAGCATTCGCATACTTGGAGATTCAATTGAAAAATCAAAACTAGGCTACAGCGACAAATCTGAATGCCTTAAGCGTCTCCATGCAACTGCACTTGAAATTGAAAAGCATTGCAGCCCGGAAGCAGACTTTGATGCAGTCTTAGCTCATGAAAATGAACACTCAAAAGAATGGGGCGGAAGAACTTGTTTTGACTAAGCTCTTCTAATTTTCCGGAATATCTGTTATATTGTCAGCATGATAAAAGCCCAAATTCAAGACGAAGAACTCCGCACTCATCTCCAGCAATTGCCAAAAGACGACATGGTTGTTTTTGTCATGGCAGACGGCCGGGCAAGAGGAGCACTTTTTCATGGAACTCATTTTGTAAATCAAATGCGTGCCCAGCACAATACCGGAATCCTGGAAACCATGGTGTTGGGTCAGGCTTCTCTTTGCGGTGCCCTTTTACTTCCAACATTAAAAGGCAAAGAACATGTTACATGGAGATATGAGGTAGATGGTCCTGCCCAGGGCTTTTCTGTTGAAGTTGACTCTACCGGCTATATCCGTGGCTATCTTTTTACGGACAATATTCCTGTTGAAAAACCACTTGAAAACTGGGATCTGTCACCGTTTTTGGGTACAGGTACAATGAGTATGTCTACTTTATTCGAAGGTGACAAAAATCCCTACGTCAGTACAGTTCAGATTGACAAGAGAAACATAGCACAGGATCTTGTTCAGTTTTTTGATCAAAGTGTCCAGACCAAAACTGCGTTTAATACCGGAATTCAAATGGACAAAAAGGGCCATGTTATCGGTGCTGGAGGTCTATTTCTTCAGCTGATGCCTGATATGGGTGGAACAAAAGGAAACAAGCTTACCACAGCAAATATCACGGATGAACAATTAGTGGACAAACTGGAAATAGCTTTTCAGACATTGCCGTCACTGGGAAAATGGTTCAGTGAGGGTCAAAAAATCGAGGATCTGGTTTATGGCCTTTTCCGGGAGTTTAATCCTTCAATAGCATTACACAGAGATGTCCGCTTTGACTGTCCCTGTTCCAAGGATCTGTACCTCAATCATATCAGAAACCTTCCAGCCGACGAGCTTAATGACATACGCAAAAATGGTCCTGATCCTCTTGAAATTTGCTGCCGTAACTGTTCATCGGTTTACCGCATCCCAATCAGTGAAATATGAATGCCGAAAAGACACTTTTAAAACATATTCCGACGCTTTTATCACTTTGGAGAGGAAAGACAGACACTTCGGCACTTAACAAAAAAGAACTGAAAAGCGTCTCTAACGCCCTTTTATCACTTCAGCGTGGACTAACTGGAAACCGAAAACTGGCTGGTTCTGGTTATATGCAAAATCAGGATCTTCTTGGAGCATATCTTCTGTATTATTGGCCTGTAAGTTACATGCAGATTTCTTATGCAATAAACTCCTGTCCCCATGATTTACCTGTTTTTAATCAATCAACTGTCACCCTTCTTGATGTTGGAAGCGGTCCTGCACCCGCAAGTATTGCCATCTGTGACCATTTATCTTCATCTAACATAGAATCCACCGATATTACCTTAATTGACTCAAGCTCTAAAACCCTGGATTTGGCAAGGAAAATTTACAATAAAGCTATTCCACAGGCAAAAACAAAAGTAATACAGTCAGATTTGCAAAACGGACTTCCTCCCATTACCGGGCAATTTGACATTATTGTTTTAAGTCATTCATTAAACGAATTGTGGAAAGATAAAGACAATAGAATAAAGCTCAGAGCCGATTTTTTAATTCAGCTTAGTAAGCATCTTAAACCTGATGGCATTCTCTTAATATCAGAGCCTGCACTTCTGGAAACAAGCCGTAATTTGATTCAAGTCAGGGATACCCTTGTTCAAAATGGTTTTAAAGTGTTATCTCCATGCCTAAAATCAAAGATATGTCCTGCTGTCAACTCAAGTCAAAACCAGACATGCCATGCCGAAATCCAATGGCAGCCATGTGAACCTGTGACTTCAATAGCCCGCTTATGCAATCTGGATCGTGAATCTGTAAAAATGTCTTTTTTTATCTTTTCTAAGTCTGAATTTGTACCCATACAATTACAGAGCAATTATTATAGGATTGTTTCTGACGGAATGTTGAATAAGTCGGGACGCATCAGGTATCTTCTTTGCGATGGAGAAAAACGATTACCCCTCTCTGCCAAGAACGGAGATGTAAATGCAAAACAAACAGGTTTCTTTAAGTTAAAGAGATACGATATTGTTACTGTTCAATCTCCAGAAATCCGTGGTGACAGTCAAAATCCGGCACTTGGCATAAACGAAGAGACAAAGCTGGAAATCAGTAAATTCTCTGTATAAAGCCTTTTATTTTGTTTTCTGAAATGCCTGCTTTTGAATCTATTGCATAAGAATAATCACCGCTTATCCAAGTTGCAACATGATAACGGTCATCTTCGCCACGGAGCAGAATCTGAATGCCGGCATCATTTATGATTTTATTTGTGGAATAAGAATTATAGTCACCGCTTATGTCAAGGTTACCATTTGCTTTTCTTACGCGGATATCCTCATCAGGATTTGAAGAATCAACATAGATAATCTCTACCATCTCATCTTTTATAGCCCTGAATTCTTTTGAACTGTAAGTAGTAAATGTTGATGGACTTGTAAAGGTAAAACCAGCGGTTTTGTTTGCTGCATCCAGACTTGATTTTTTTTCAAATGGATTTGGTAAGCCTGTCATCTGCACTTCATTATCCTGGTTTTCTTCTTCGGTTTTTGCTTTTTCCTTTTCTTTAGTTTCTTTCTTTTTATCTGATTTCTTATCCGCTTTTTTATCCTTCTTTTTTGATTTTTTGTTGTCTGCGGGTTCTTGTTCCTCTTCTTGTGTCTCTGCTACTGGATTTTCTACAGTCGTATTTTCCTGAATTTTGGCATTCAATTCTTCTGCAATAACCTGGTTTTCCTGGGTAATCTCCGGCTGATCTTCTGACGTTGGTTTAGCTGTCTGATTATTTGAGGCACAACTGCAGACAAATAGTTCGGTTATAAAAAACAAAGCACATATTATTTTTTTCATTCTATACTCCGCTTAATATCAGTATATATTAAAACCATGCATTCAACAAGGTCTATTGAACAAAATGGCTAAAATTCAACAGTAATAACAATCGGAACATGATCCGACAGTTTATCCCTAATATCTTTAGAAGATTTGAATTCAATTCCATTCAACTCAAAGCTTTTCTCTTTTTCAAGATTTCTTCCTGAATCCCCGAAGACAGCCCGTCTTGTTCCCGTTTTGACTTTTTTGAACATAGCAGAATTATAGATAAAATGGTCGTAATCGTTGGCATATTTGAATCTGTCGCTTGTTGTAGAAAGTGTTGTCTTAGGACTTGAGCCGCCATCGATAATGTATCCGTTAAATCCCACCAGGTCAAATTCATCTCTGGATGTGTTAAAATCCCCTCCTACTATTATAGGAAGATCAAAAAGCTCACCACCAAATTCATTAAGCAAAAGATCCTCAAGATTCTGCAAATCCGAATCCCTCTTTTCTATTGAATTCTTTGATTGAAGATGAACATTTGAGACAACAAAATAGTTCACATTGCAGTTTTCATCTGATGACGAAAAATACAATACCTGGACATTGTTTTTGTTGAACCTGTAGTCACAGTCAGGAAAACGTGTAAATCCCAGCTCATCTGCCATATCCAATGGAAGAGCCTTTTCTGTATTGTAAAATATTGCATTGTTCTGAGCCATGTCACCACCGGAATAATCT
>JAGADS010000270.1 GCA_017613485.1 Treponema sp. | reverse complement strand
GCAGAATATATCGGGTGCCTCATGTCGGGATCGCTCATCTGTGCATATAACATTCCGTCATTGCTCCTTACAAGGCTGTGAACGATGCTCTGCGGATGCACCAGGACCTTTATTTTTTCAGTCTCCACATTAAACAGCCTGTATGCCTCGATCACTTCAAGACCTTTGTTTGCGAGGCTTGCACTGTCTATCGTGATTTTTTTTCCCATGCTCCAGGTTGGATGCTTCAATGCATCTTCTACTGTTACTGATTCAAGCTGTGCCCTTGTATAATTCCTGAAAGGCCCTCCGCTTGCTGTGATGATTATTTCGGCTACATTTTTCGTTCCAATCTGATTAACAAGGTTGAATACAGCGCTGTGCTCGCTGTCCACAGGTACTATGGAAGCACCATTTGTTTCTGCAAGCTTTTTGATTATCGGCCATGCCATGACGACACTTTCTTTGTTTGCAAGAGCTAGATTCATGCCACGCTTAAGCACCTCAACTGATGACAACAGTCCCTGAGAACCTGCGACACCATTTACTGCAATATCTGCATCACATTCATCCAATAACTTTTCAAGACCAGTAAGACCATCTGTACTCCAGCATGTTCCCTTGCAGTTGAATTCTGTGCATAAAGATTTCAAGGCATCTTGATTTTTCCCAACAGAAAAACCTGCAATCTCAAACAAATCTTTTTCATGTCTTATGATGTCAATTGTCTGGCTTCCGATTGAACCTGTACAACCCAATACTAAAACTTTCTTTTTCATAGTGAATAAAAATGAGTTATAAGAACATAGTAGACAGGAGCTGCCATTATTATGGAGTCAATTGAATCCAAAAGACCACCTCTTCCGGGAATCAAACGTCCACTATCTTTTGCACCAGTTGCACGCTTTATTACAGATTCAGCTAAATCTCCTACGATTGCACTAAAGGCGATTGCTAGTCCAAGCAAAACCATTTTAGCAATAGAGCCTGGGAAGTATTCAGGATAAATGAAGAAAACTATAATACCTATTCCAATTGAACCGATTATTCCGCCGATAAATCCTGAGATACTTTTATTAGGACTGGCTTTTATTACTCCACGGTTGTTTTTACCGAGCAGTATGCCGAAAAGCCATGCAAGACTGTCACACATGAAAACCATCAGAAGGAATACTGCTATGTAGACACATGACAGATATTCCTGTCCAGGTTCAGATATAGTTGTCATTCTTGAAATGAAAGTAATAAGATAGCCTACATAAAGGACTATAAACGATGAAGCACAAAGCCTTTCTATGGAATGATCAAACACCTTTGCCGAGACTACCTCAACCAAAAGTATAAGAAGAATTACAAAGACAAAAGCAGTTGTAATTATATCTCCGCTTCTAGTCAGGATATCGGGAACATAATCAGGGAATATCGTCGTCAAGGCCGCGATGGCAGGAAGAAAAGCCGTGCAGCTTATTAAAAGTGGTTTAGGTAATAGTGACACCTTTGTCTTAAAAAGAGTGTATAATTCATTTGCCCCAAAAATTGAGACAAGCACAATCAGAACATGAAGTGCAAGGTGATTATAATAGGGAAGGAGTGCTATGGCAATTACAACTGGAACGCCTATAAAGAAAATCAAAAGGCGGGATACTGTTTTACTCATACCGGTACGGCTCCATATCTGCGGTTTCTGTGCTGAAATCGAACAATATCTTCATAAAATGCTTCCTTGTCATAATCTGGCCATAGTATATCAGAAAAAACAAGTTCTGCATAGGCTGAATGCCACATTAAGAAATTACTCAGCCTCTGTTCCCCGCCTGTACGTATAATCAAGTCTGCATCGGGAAGATCCGGCTGATCAAAAAAACTTGAGAAATCTTTTTCATTGATTAACTCACTTTTTAGGTCTTTTTCTGCGACCTTGTCAGCGATTTTTTTTACTGCACGTATGATTTCATCCCTTCCGCCATAATTTATTGCAAGGCATATTGACATTCCGGTAAAATTTTCCGTATCTTTCTCTGCCTGCAGGATGTCGTCCTGAATCTGCCTGGGTAACCCGCTTCTGTCTCCAATCAGACGGACACGAATCATGTTCTCACGGTAAAAATCGAGTTCCTGACGTATATGTGAGTGAATCAACCCCATAAGAAAACCAGTTTCTTCCTGAGTGCGCTTCCAGTTTTCAGTTGAAAAAACATACAGGGTAAGATAACGTATTCCAAGATCAGATGCGGCTCTGGCAATTTCCTTGGCACGTTTCAAGCCCTCTGTATGTCCAAAAGTGCGAGGCTGTCCCTGCTTTTTTGCCCACCTGCCGTTTCCGTCCATAATGATTCCGACATGAACGGGCAGGGCAGATGAATCTATCTGAGAAAATGAATCCACTGGCGTTAATCCATTATTTCTTTTTCTTTTGCTTCGTAAACCTTGTTGATTTCGTCTATGTATTTGTCTGTGAGTTTCTGAAGCTTGTCTGTTTCTGTTTTCAGCTGATCTTCTGTAATCTCACCTGCTTTCTGCTGCTTCTTGAGTTCATCATTTCCATCACGCCTGATGTTGCGGATTGTAGTCCTGTAGTTCTCTGCAGTTGCCTTTGCCTGCTTTACGAGCTCCTTGCGGCGGTCTGCTGTCAGCGGGGGAATTGCAATGCGGATTACCTTACCGTCGTTGCTGGGATTAAGCCCAAGTTCTGCTTTCTGAATGGCTTTTTCAATGTCGGAAATAATGGACTTATCAAATGGAGAGATAACCACCATACGTGCCTCTGGAATAGAGATTGTTCCGACCTGGGCAAGTGGAGTAGGTGTGCCGTAATAGTCTACGCGGACCTTGTCAAAAATAGAAGCACTTGCACGTCCTGTACGGATAGTGTTGTATTCTTCCCTGAGTGAATTTACAGTCTTTTCCATCCTGCTTTCATTATCTGCCATATTTTCCCCCTAAAAAAATGCAAGGCTGTCCCCACCACGTCTATATGATCTGCAACATGATGCGGGCAGCCTTTTTAATTTACTTTCCGAGAACCAGAAGGTGAACGTCACCGAATGAAAGCTGTGCGCCAACTTCCTTTCCGATTTCATCCAGTTTCTGTGTTACTGTTTTCTTGTCATCCTTTACGAATGCCTGATCTACAAAGCAGATCTCTGCAAGATGCTTCTTGATTTTTCCGTTAAGAATATTCTCCTTAACATTCTCAGGCTTTGATGAGTCCTTTGGATCGTTTGCCATCTGAGTGCGGAAGATTTCCTTCTGCTCGTCAATATAGCTCTGTGGAACCTCTGACTGCTTGAGGTAAGCAGGTGTAAATGCAACGAGGTGCATACAGCAGTCGCGTGCAAATTCCTTTACCTTGTCGTCTGATGATCCCTTAACCACTGTGATTGCAGCGGTCTTGAAGTCTGTGTGTACATAAGTACCTGATACAGAATCAGAAGGAACTTCTACAACAGTAATCCTGCTGACAGACATGTTTTCACCGGTTTTTGCGGCAAATCCCATAAGTACGTCAGAAAGTTCAGGAACAACTTCTGTATATCCTTTTTCAAATGCAATATCAAGAATCTTCTCACCACAGCCAATGAATTCTTCGTTCTTTGCAACAAAATCTGTCTCACAGACAAGTGAGGCAGCAATAATCTTATTGCCAACCTGACGCATGAAAATACGTCCTTCATTTGTTGATCTTTCTGAGCGCTTTGCAACAGCTGCAAGTCCCTTTTCCTTAAGAATCTTTACGGCACCCTCAATGTCACCGTTAGCTTCCTCAAGGGCATTCTTGCAGTTCATCATGCCTGCTCCGGTAAGATCACGCAGTTCTTTTACCTGTGAAGCTGTAATAGCCATTTTATTACCCCTATTTTTTTTATTTTGAATATGCCCTGTCTTCGTCAATCAGGTCTTCTTCATCTCTCTTGTCGGCTTCCAAATCCTCTTCCTTTTCTTCTGTAGGAGTATAGTTTGAATAGTCAACAATTTCCTCGTCCTCACGCTTTGTTGAGGCATCTGTCATAACGTCATCATCATCACCGAGAGTCTCAATAATCTTGAGTCCCTGCTCGTTGTCTGCCTCGATTACGGCATTTGCAATGATTGATGTAAAGAGGCTTATTGCACGGATTGCATCGTCATTTCCTGGAATCGGGAAGTCAATGCCCTCCGGGTTGCAGTTTGTGTCTACGATTGCAATGATTGGGATGCCCATGCGGTGTGCTTCCTTAACGGCAATCTGTTCCTTGTGTGTATCAATGATGAAGATTGCACCTGGCAGTTCCTTCATTTCCTTGATTCCACCGTAGTTCTTCTGCAGCTTTTCCTTTTCCTTGAGGATGGATGCGACTTCTTTCTTTGTAAGATTGTCAAAAGTACCGTCTACTTCCATCTTCTCGATTTTCTAGAGGCGCAAAAGTGATTTTTTGATTGTTGAAAAGTTGGTGAGTGTACCGCCCAACCAGCGGTT
>JAGADS010000269.1 GCA_017613485.1 Treponema sp. | reverse complement strand
TCCTGACGTTTCAACAACCAACAATGGAACGGCTGTTTTTCTTATTAGAACCGACATGGACAGGAATGTTTTGACGGGAAAATCAGGTCAGGATTTTCCCTTGCGTATAGGACTTCAAGTTGATGCAAGGATAATAGTTGCAAAAAGAACATTGCTGGGATTTGTACTGGAGAAACTGAACCTATGGTATTGAAAAGGAGAATAGTTACAGATCTTTTTCTATTCCTCTCTGCCATCTGTATGTTTGCCCAGAGCACGGACAATTCAGATTATGCAAAAACTGTAATAAGAAAGGTACTCTATGAATCCCCCGGAAGGAATAATCCTCAGCAATAATATTCAGAACATGGATATTTCATTTAAGCAGCAGAAAAAAATCTGGTTGCCGGATGTTCAGCTTGATTTTTCAGGAAGTTCGGAAACAATACAGGGTGACTATAACTATATTAGGAACGGCGGAATTCTTCCCGGTCCTCAGCTCATTATAAATCCTTCAATGGGCATCACTGTCTCCCAGTATTTACCCGGGAACGGACAGGTATCAATGGGTGTGGGGTACGGTTTTTCTTATCTTGCAGGTCAAAATGCTTTCCTCCAGCAGCCTTACATTCAGATAGGACTGGCACAGACACTTTCACATGGAGCATTCGGCATAACGGAAGATCCATCCATAAGACAGTTCAACAATCAAGAGGTTTTATACAGCTTGGAGAATAACAAATCTAGGTTTGACCTGATAAGCAGTTTTGTCAGTACAGTTCAGAATTACGATCTGGCAAAAGCTGAATTTGAATATTATGAGATTATGCTTACCAAGGCAAATGCAGAATATCTTGAGCAGGAAAAAAGACATCAGAGCGGGCAGTCCACAAACATAGATCTTTTTAACTCACACATGCAGCTTACACAGGCAAAGCAAAGTTTGCAGCAGGCAAGACAGAGATTAATACAGACAAAAACCCTGCTTGAGATTTACGAGTGTGACGACATTCTGGACAAAACAGAATTATTCAGAGATGAAATCCTGCTTCTTCTTAATATTGAATATGAACATACAAATTATAAAACTGTACAGGAATACGAACTAATTTATGAGATAGAGGATGAAAAACTTTCATATAAAATCAACAAACAGAATCTTGCACCGTCATTTTATGTACAGGCTTCACTTTCTCCTGATCAGAATCAGTACAATCTCTACAGTGATTTCAGCCGTTCATTAAGGGATCTTGTTAATTCATCCTCGCAGTGGACTGTAAATGCAAATCTCGGGTTTCATGTAAAGCTGGATTTGATGCTCCAAGGAAAGGCACTAAAAGAGACCACTGACAAAAAGATTCAAAACTTAGGTCTTCAACTGGACATACTCAGGGAAGAAGGAAACAAAATGAGGAGTTTATACCAGGACTGGAGCGTTTCTTTTACTGAATATTGCAAGGACCTTGAAAAGTCATTAAAGGAGGAAGAGGAATTCCGTAAAGACATGAAGGTTCTTCTGGAAAGAAATCTTATTACAGAAGCTCAATACTGGGCAACAGAATTAAGCTACCATGAAATACGCCTGAATTATTACCGCAATATCTGGAATATGATACAGGGCAAAATACAAATTTTAAGCCTTACATCGGACTGGAATGAATTTCTTAATCAATTTTTGGAGGTTAACAAATGAGAAAGATTTTAGTAATTGTCCTTGGGTTTCTTTTTACAGCCTGCTCGTTATTTGAGGAGCCGGAGGGAACAGTGGAATTAGAAATGGGATCCGTGCACACAAGGATAGAACAGCCCACCGCAACAGAGGAAGTTGTTTATTGCACTGCTGACTTAAAGATAACAAACACAGGAAATAAGACCATTTATAACTGTACAGTCAGTGCCACTGCAAAATCAGATAAGGACATCGAGCACTTTATCTCTTTGAATTACGACGTAAACATTCCGCCGTCACAAAGTATCTATGTTACTGCTGAGTGGAGTCTTACAAGAAAAGTCCGAACAACGACAACAACCTCAAGCGGAAGCTCTTCATCCAGCTCAACAAGTACAGCAACCGTACTGCCAACAAATGATGAGACTACTTGGAAAAAAGATTCCTTAAGAATACTAAGTTATTTTTTTAACTGAGGAAACAGGGTATAATCTATCACCTGCCCCGCACCAGCTCCAGATACTTTGCATCGTCCATAACGGAGGACATGACCGCGTCCTTTATTGCCATGGACAATGCACGGCATGCAAGGAGTCCTGTGGTGTTTATGTCAGCCTTTACCTTGCCTAGCGAGATTGCATAGACCGTATCTCCGTCCGCTCCGGTTCCCACTGGATTTATGCTTCTTGCAAGGGCACTTCTTGTCATCGTGGCAATCTTGGACATCTGCTGCTGGCTAAATTCCCCGTTTGTAATCACAGCCCCAATCGTCGTGTTCATGCCGGAGGGAACAGACTTTGCCATGGCATACATCTCATCCTCAATGTCAAGGAATTCCGTGCGCGATTTGTTCAAAAGGCCTGCAAGTTTCTTTCCGTTTTCAAAATCGAATACATCACCAAGGGCATTTACGATTACGACGGCACCCATCTTCAACTCGCCAACCTGCAATGCCGCATAGCCTATGCCGGATTTCTGGGCCTGCTCCATCCCATAGATCTTTCCCACCGTAGCCCCTGTTCCACCGCCAATTGAACCGCTTTTCGGGCTGTTGTTCACCGAGTCCGCACATGCATCGTATCCCATCTTTGCATCAGGACGGATTTTATATGAGCCTATGCCCAGGTCAAATATGCACGACTGAGGAACAATCGGCACCACTATGTCCGCAAGATGAAAGCCCATGTTCCTTTCCTCAAGATACTGCATTGCTCCCGTTGCGGCGGCAAGACCATAAGCAGACCCACCGGAAAGCAAGAGAGCCGTTACAGACTGCTGGGCTGCCAATGGTGTAAAAAGATATGACTCCCTTGCGGCAGGGCCTCCACCGCTTATATCGATTCCGCAGACATTCGGGCGGTCAAATACAATCGCGGTGACCCCAGTCATTGCAGAATAATCCTGTGCATTCCCTATCTTGAATCCCTCTATGTCAGTAATCTTTATTTCCTTAAAGTTCATGAATCTTCCTCAGCTCGCTCAAAATTGAATCAGCCACCTCGTCCTTGCTCATTAACGGCAGCTCCTTCTCTCCGTCCTTTGTAATAAGCGTAACCACGTTTGTATCACCGCCAAATCCGGCACCTTGCACCTTCAAACTGTTTGCAACAATCATGTCCACGTTTTTTTTCTTTAGCTTTGCCCTGGAGTTCTCCACAAGGTTCTCTGTCTCCATGGAAAAACCGCAGACTGTCTGACCCGGCTTTTTGTTCTCTCCAAGATACTTGAGTATGTCCTGGGTCCGTTCAAGCTGAATCGAAAGATCATCGTCCTTCTTTTTTATTTTCTGGTCGCTCACTGATTTTGGCCTGTAATCCGCAACTGCAGCCGCCTTTATCACTATGTCCATTTTCGGGAACCTGGAGATAACCGCCTCCGCCATGTCCGCTGCCGACACGACAGAAACAAGCTCAACGCCCACCGGTGGAACAAGATTCACCTGACCAGATACCAGAGTGACGTTTGCACCCCTTGCCGCCGCTACCCTTGCAATTGAATAGCCCATTTTCCCGCTTGAATGATTCGTTATGTACCGCACCGGATCAAGTGCCTCCTGTGTGGGACCTGCCGTTACAAGTATGTTTTTTCCCGCAAGATCCTTTGGA
>JAGADS010000268.1 GCA_017613485.1 Treponema sp. | reverse complement strand
TTGGATTTGCAAACTGAATACCCATGGCGGCTCCAGTTCCAAAGCCCATTGTTCCAAGTCCACCTGACGTAACGAATGTACGCGGCTTTTCAAACGGATAGTGCTGAGCAGTCCAAAGCTGGTGCTCTCCAACCTCTGTCGTGATGAATGTATCGTCTCCCGCAATCTTGTGGATGCATTCGCACAGGAATTTCGGGTTGATTGAGTCTGCCGGATTCTCGTCGTAAATCTTGGGGTAATCCTTTTTCCATTCTGCAATCCTGTTTTTCCATTCAGAATGGTCGGCCTTCTTTATTAACGGAAGAAGACGCTTGAGTATGTCCTTTACGTTTCCGATGAGCTTTCCTGATACCGGAATGTTCTTGTTGATCTCCGCTGCGTCAATGTCGATGTGGAATACCTGGCTGTTTTCTGCAAAATGCTTGGGGTTTGAGATTACACGGTCAGAGAAACGTGAGCCCAATGCAAGTACAAGATCGCTTTCGGTAACTGCCATGTTGCTTGCCTTTGTTCCGTGCATACCAACCATGCCAAGGTTCAGGCTGTTGCTTGACGGGAATGCTGAGCGTGCCATCATGCTTTCTGATACCGGAATGTCTGCGGTCTGTGCAAGTGCAAGAAGTTCCTCGCTTGCGTTGCCGATGATGATTCCGCCTCCTGCATAGATAACAGGTCTTTTTGCGTTGTTGATGATGTCTGCCGCTTTCCTAATCTCCTCATCGCTTGGAGACGGAGGATTAAGTGACCTTTTAAGATGTATGTTCTTATCCTGAATTCTCTTTGCAATCTCATCTGCGTTTTTAAGAGGCTCGAATTCAACTTCGTTTGCAGTGACTTCTTTTGGAATGTCAATAAGGACAGGACCCGGTCTTCCGCTTTTTGCAATGATGAATGCCTCACGGATGACATCAGCCAGCTCCTCAACATTGCGGACGATATAGTTGTGCTTTGTAATAGGCATTGTTACGCCTGTTATGTCAATCTCCTGGAAAGAGTCCTTGCCCAGAAGTGTAGTGGGAACATTGCATGTGATTGCGACAATCGGGGATGAGTCCATGTAGGCTGTTGCAATTCCGGTTACAAGGTTTGTAGCTCCTGGACCGCTTGTTGCAAATACCACGCCGACTTTGCCGGTTGAACGTGCATAACCGTCCGCCGCATGGGCAGCACCCTGCTCATGGGCAGTAAGAATATGACGGATTCTGTCGCTGTTCTTATATAATTCATCGTAAACATTTAAAATTGCACCGCCGGGATAACCGAAAACAGTATCAACGCCCTGCTCAACAAGACATTCGATAACCACACGAGAGCCTGAGATTTTCAATTTTGAACTCCTAGAAAAAAATAATACGGTGTCTTTTTCCATTAAATAATATGGAAGAAAACACCGTAGCAATAGTACCTTATTTTATAAATAAAAACAAGTGTTAGGCAATGTTAATCAAGAATAGCTCCCTGGTCTGCACTTGATACCAGCTTGGCATAACGGGCCAGATAACCGTGCTTAACTTTTGGCTCCGGGCATTTCCAGGCGGCCTTTCGTTTTGCAAGTTCCTCGTCGCTTACATCAAGGTGAATCTTGTAGTTGTTGATGTCCAGGGTGATTGTGTCACCTTCCTGAACGAGTGCAATCGGTCCTCCGTCTGCTGCTTCCGGTGAACAGTGTCCCAATGAAGCACCTCTTGTTGCACCGCTGAAACGTCCGTCGGTAATCAATGCAACTTCCTTGTCCAGACCCTGACCTGCAAGAGCCGCTGTTACTGCAAGCATCTCACGCATTCCAGGTCCTCCCTTTGGTCCCTCATAACGGATTACAACAACGTCACCCGGATGAATCTGTTTTTTCTGAACGGCATCCATAGCCTCGCTCTCGTCATTGAATACGCGTGCAGGTCCTGAGTGGTTCATGAGTTCCTTTGCACAGGCGGATCTCTTTACTACAGTACCGTTTGGTGCAAGGTTTCCGAACAGGATTGCGATACCACCGTTGTCGCTGAACGGATTTTCGATTGGACGCAGGATCTCCGGGTTGCGGTTTCTTACACCCTTGATGTTCTCTGCTATTGTTTTTCCTGTGGCAGTAATCAAATCGGTCTTGATAAGGTTCTTTTTTGCAAGCTCTGCAAGAACGGCCTGAACTCCACCGGCGTCATTCAGCTCGCAGATAAATGTGTGGCCTGCAGGTGCAAGGTGGCAGAGGTTAGGTGTGCGCTCAGAGATTTCGTTTACCTCGTGAAGGTCGATTGTAAGTCCTGCCTCATGTGCGATTGCCGGAACGTGGAGCATTGTGTTTGAGGAGCATCCAAGTGCCATGTCTGCTGTAAGTGCGTTGCGGAAAGAATCTGCTGTCATCATCTGGCGTGCAGTGATTCCCTTGTTGTAGAGGTTCATTACAGCCATTCCTGCGTGCTTTGCGAGTGCAATGCGGTCGCCTGTAGTGGCAGGGATTGTTCCATTTCCCGGAAGACCAAGACCCAAAACCTCTGTAAGACAGTTCATTGAGTTTGCAGTGAACATACCTGAGCATGAACCGCATCCAGGACATGCGCAGTGCTCCATTTCCTTAAGCTGGGCCTCAGTGATTTTTCCAGAGGCAACGGCTCCGACACCCTCGAACATATCGGTAAGTGAAAGGTTCTTGTCTGAATATGGATTTCCTTCCTCACGGCTTGGAAGATGACCAGGCATCATGGCTCCACCGGAAACAACAACTGTTGGTAAATCAAGGCGTGCTGCTGCCATAAGCATCCCAGGAACAATCTTGTCGCAGTTTGGAATCAAAACAAGAGCGTCAAACTGATGTGCTGTTACGACACATTCAACACTGTCTGCAATAAGCTCGCGTGTTACAAGAGAGTACTTCATTCCCTCGTGACCCATTGCAATTCCGTCGCAAACACCTATGGCAGGAAATTCAATCGGGGTACCGCCTGCCATCCTAACACCGTCTTTTACAGCCTGTGCTATACGGTCAAGCTCTATGTGTCCCGGTATAATCTCATTCTTTGCACAGCAGACACCGACCAGTGGACGCTCAAGTTCCTCGTCTGTATATCCCATGGCATAAAAAAGCGAGCGGTGAGGTGCCCGTGCCATTCCCTTTGTAGCATTGTTGCTTCTCTTTTCCATAAAAGAACCTCTGAATATTAATGATAAAATTATTCTACAGTCCATTATTATAAAATTCAATAGGGAATTCACAATTCGTAATGCGAAATGCGTAATGCGTAATTTTCAGCTTTCAGTTTTCAGTTTTCAACTTTCAGTTTATATTTTTCTTAGTGACAGCAGGGATTTTATGTAATCCTCTATTGTCTGGTTTCCGTTGACGTACAGTTCTTTTTGTATGCAGTTACCGTGGCTGTCTATGTAAACCTCTATCTGCGGGTCAAGATCGTAAAATGCAGAGCCAAGGGAATCAACCTCGCGGGCATAGTTTTCCTGCATGTAATATTCTGTAAACGGAAATTCAAGAGAGACTCTTTCACCCCAGTATCTCATCCTTGCACGGACAAAAAGAGAAGAATCATCCGGTTCCTCTGATCTGAGACCTGTAATCCTGTATGCTCCGTCTGTATCTTTTTTCAGCAGGCAGAAAACTATCGGTGTATTCCGTTGTATGAATTTTACTTCATTACTCTGCACGTCAAAGTCAGAAAAGTCTTTTGATGATTCACCAAGATTAAGCTGAACATAGCGGCCCTTGAAAGGATTGTAGGGATCCCTCATCTCGCATTTGAATCTTGCAATCCTGTTTGATTTCTCTGCGTCATTTTTAATCGCACTTGAACGGAAGACAATAAAAAAGACGGCTCCAAGCTGAAGGATAACTGCGGCTATGAAAAATGGCAGGAGTTTTTTGAGGAAATTATTTTTCATTTTTGTTCCTCCTTGAAAGGAAAATGTTTATAAGGAAAAATGCCACGCCAAGACCGATGAACACAAGTCCCTTTGCTATCAGACTGAAATCCTCGACAAAGAATTTGACAAACACGAAAAGTCCCAGAAAAACCGTGGCACAGTTTGCCATCCAGATTGAGGAAGTGGAGGATGCCTTGATAAGATAATAGATGCACGAGAGAGCCAGCAAAACAAAGCAGATAGAGCAGATGAAATCTGTTGACTCATGGAAATCTTCGTGAGGTATGCAGACTACAATTGCAATCAAAAGCGGATGAATAAAGAAAAACGGGTTAAGCCATTTTTTATTCTTTATCATTTCTCTTGCTGCAAGTATTCCTGTTAAAATGAATAATGCCAATGCTGCAAAGAAAGAGACGAAACGTTCAGCCGACGTTATTTCCCATAATACAAAATTAAATCCCGGATTTGAGTAAGATGTAAACATGAATGCAATGGCAGCGACTATCACCGCAAGAACTCCCATTGTCTTGTTGTTGTAAAGTGAATAGATAGCCATGCACCATGCAGTGATACATAAAGTCAAAATAAATAAAATGAAACTTCCGATAAAAGACGTAAATGGAATGAATAATATCGGAATGGCAAAAACATAAGAGGACATTCTTCCCTTGTTTTTTATCATAAGGGAATATATGCCTAAAACTGCCATAACGGTTAAAATGATAATGCTTGCATATTCTGCAAAAAATGTCTGATTGCTGAGCATTGAAATGATACAACCGCAAGAAGGAAATGCCATCAGGTCAAGAATATGGACAAAGCGTTTTCTTCCTATAAATTTAGCAGTTAAGATTATTGAGCATAGAATTACAATTGAATAAATGACATTGAAAATATATATACCGGTTTCAGATAGAGATGTTTTTTTGTAAGGAATCAAGAAAAGAAGCAATGCAAGATAGAGAATCATTGTCATAATTCTGAAAACAGTAAACAATGCCGGCTTGTATTCAAGCTTGAAATGAGTGATGCGGATCGAGATAAGTGAAACAAGGTAGAGCAGAATACAAAAGAACGAGCCAAGAAGATTAAAATCAAAAGTCGTATCAAAGCTGCATATAACAAACTGCAGGAGAATCCCGCAAAGACCTGCAATGTACACAGGAGTTTTATGCCACATGGCAATAATGGTTGTGATTATAAATCCCATGAGAATCAAAACAGAGATTGCAGGTGCAGTAATTTTTATCTCGTCGGAGAAGACAGAGTATACACAGTAGAGAATGGCGATGACTGATGGAATTATTGCAACAAGGTTGATCCTGTTTTTCTCTTTCTTTATAAATGTCCTGAACAACGCAAGACCAATGCAGTATGCAAAAAGAGATAATGTCAGGATTATGTCGAGTATGGAGCCGTCAAGATGATGTGATGGACTTGTGCGTATAAAGTGCCAGCCTATATCCTTCCAGAAATATCCAAAGCATAGAAGAATCAGCATAAATGCAAGGCCAGATAAGAAAACATAGCTGGTCTCTTTGTTTTTGGACATGGCAAATATTGCGAGCAGGGAAGTGTATGCGACAATCCACAGGCCTGGAACAGTTTTGTCAAGGCAGAATCCCATCATGCAGACGGCATAAATAATCAGGAACCATTTTAGAATCACATTTTTACGGATAATGGAGTAGGGAATCAGGGATGCAAATAAAATGTAAATCAAAGATGATGAGTCACCGTAATACTTTGTTGAAGTGATGTAAGCGATTCCGAGTATGAGCGTGAAATAAAACACTGTGTCGGATTTGGTTGAATATAAGACTAAAACCGAAGAAGCCGCCCACAATGCGATAAAAGCACTGGTGTTTGAAGGAAGACGCAGGATTTGAGAGATAAAGGCAATCATCGCTCCGAACATTATGGCCCACCCGATGCCAAGGCTTTCGCGTACAGCAGTTTTTTCCATCTTACCGTTCAACTTGCATATTAAGACAGCAGCCTGAATGCCAAGCAGAATCACAACAGCGGCAATAGTTTTTGTTGTCCTTGAGATAAATGCCCAGTTGTATGCAATCAGAGAAATAAGGCCTCCTGCAACAAGAACTCCTGATGCAACAGTAAGAATAAGCGGAACCCAGTTTATTGGTTTCTTTGGTTCCCTGACTTCATTCTGTGCCGGTACAAAAGGATTTAGTGCCTGTTCCTGTCTGTCTTTTCCCTGCTGAATCTCAGCTGCCTGAACAAGTTTTTTACTGCAGAAATCACGGAGGTTTTCCGCAGACTGTGAGTCAATGATTTTTTTCTCGCTAAGCTCTGGAATCTGATACAAGAGCCAACGGTAATTATCTGTATCCATAAATATATTTTAACTGAATGGAAAAACAAATACAAGGGTTAAACGTATAAACCAAAAGTAACAAAAATGCAACCGTCAGGTGGTTAAATAATTCATGCATCTGGGAT
>JAGADS010000267.1 GCA_017613485.1 Treponema sp. | reverse complement strand
CCATACCTTCTTTACAGTCTTTGCCTTGAGAGCAAGCTTTTCCTCTGTAGGAGTATTCTTGTTCTTGAGAGTCTCCTTTTCCTCAGGAGTCAGTGTATATCCTGCATTTCCCTTGAGGAGAGGTCGCTTAACCGCAAAGTCTCCATAAGTAAAGTTATCAAGAGTTACCCACGGTCCATAAGGATTGTAAATCAATGTCTGCTCACGAGAAGTAATCGTGCGTCCCTTTTCGGTAGTTGCAACAATCTGATATGTATGGTTTCCAGCCTTCAGCTTGAAGATGCCGGACTCATACATGCTTTCTTCCTCATATACAGGCTTTTCCTCTACATCCTTGTATTCAGGTCCCTCGTAAGGTGTTCCTGCTTCTTTTGCAGCTGCCTTGGCGGCTTCTATCTGCTGCTTGAGCGCTGCATTGCGTGCTTCGGTCTGCTCCTTGATCCTAAGGTTATTAGCCTCGCGTTTCTGTGCGTCGTTAATTCCCTTCTGGGTCTCGGCTTCTGTAAATTCATCCTTATTGAGCTTTATCTCATCTTTCAGGCGGAAGCTGAAGTATCCTGTTTCCGTGATGTTAGTCTGGAATCCCGGAATCTTCTGTCCGTCTATCATAATCTCAAGTTTTGCAATCTTGTCGTCCTGGCTTTCTCCAGCACCGTAGATATTGAATTCACCCTGTACATGCTCTCCGTTAAGAGGATACAGGAGATCAACCCTGGTAAGCTCTACATCTTTCTTGAGTGTTACGTTGCGGCTTATGTTGGTAGAGTTACCGGCAAAGTCGGAACCTGTTATCTCGATATTGTAGAGACCGTTCGGGAGCTCACTGATGTCGAGTACCTGAGAGATGATTGAATCAGGCTCAAGGTCGTTAAGTGCCAGATAGTCAGGAACACGCTTACCGTCAAGGCTCCTGATCTTTACGAAGAGAGTCTTAAGCGCAATGTTGTCCATTGTCTGTCCGCTTATGAACAGGTTTGAAGAAATCGTGCTGTCATCAACCGGGTACTCAAGCTCCATGATTGGGGCTGTATTGTCTACGTTGATAAGAGATGTAAAGAGTCCTGTGATGTCATAGCCGTCCCAGATCTTAAGGAAAACTACATGGCTTCCGTCCTGAATTACCCTTGTGTCAAACTCGTAAGACCACTGTGCCCTGTCTTCGCGGTTGCGTCCTGGGATTACAACAGCCTCGTTGTAGCTTGCACCGTTGTCAACAGAAATCTGTACGCGGTTGATTCCGTTCTTGTCCTGTGCCCATCCTGTAAGCTTTACAATTCCCTTAACAGATTCATCCAGCTTAGGAGTAAGAACGCCACCCTTAGGTTCTTCAAGAGAAATCTTGAACTTGCGTGTCACTTCCTTACCCTTTACACCGTTGATGTCCTCTGCATATACTGTAACAGTATGCTCGTTGTCAGTAAGCTTAGAAAGAGGCTTTACGACAATCTCAAAGCTTGAGAGACCGTCCGGGTTATCTATCATCTGGTATGCGCTGTTATCAACCTTGTAATATGTCTTACAGATCTTTGTTCCATCTGCTGAATGCATACCGTCATCATCATACATGACACCCGTTATAACAAAGTCAGTTGTTATGACAGAATCCTCAATCGGCATGTGGATTTCTACAACCGGAAGATCGCTGTCCGGGTCAACATCAAACTCATACTTGTCAAGTGTCGCAACGTTTCCAGCCAAGTCCTTAGCCACAAACTTCATGTCATTTGAAATCGGACGTGACGGCTGACCAAAGTGTGCAGAAGGCAATGCTCCCTTCATGACAGTAGAATCAGACGGTGCCATAGAAGTCTTTACAACGGCTGCTGGAGCTGCTTCTCCTTCTGGAGCAACCTCTCCCTCTACTGCTTCTATTTCTGCATCAGAAATACTTGCCTGTGCATTGCTTACAATATCAAAGTCCTGCTTAATCCTTCCCTTGTTGCCCTGGTACTGAATCTGACCTACATAGCTGTCGTCCTTTACAGAGAATACAAACAGGGTCTCGCCGTTTACCTTAGCACCTGCCTCTGGAACAACAACCTTGATTTCAGGTGGAGTCGTATCCTTCTTGAGTGCTGAATTATAATAGCTTACTTTTCCTGCGTTGTCTGTTGCACGTAAAGTAAGCGGCAGGTATCCGTCCGGTGAATCTGCAAGACTGATTGTAGTGCTGAATGCTCCGCGTGAGTTGAACGGCAGGGCTTTCCATGCACTTGATGTGGTTCCATCCTCAGAAGTTATGACATTTTCCTCGACTGTCTTGTATTCAAGTGTCTTTACACCGTTTCCGTCACTGACCGTACCTGACAGAACAATGCGGTCCTTTATGTAATCCATTGCCTTTACACTGGTTACATCGATAATCGGAGCAGATGTATCAGCAACAAGATTTACGCCTGTAGAATTCCATGAACCGTTGGCATCGTTCTGGATGCGGACTGTTACATTGCGGAATGTACCGTCACTGGTAGCCGTAAGCTTTACCATCTTTCCGTCAGCTGTTACACTGACACCGCTTACTGTCCTGGCAAGTGATGCCCTTACTGTTCCGTATACGTTTGCATATCCGATAAGCTCTGCACCGTTATCCACTATGTAATTTCCAGTGCTTGCGTCATAGACTGCACCGCCTGCCATAGTCCAATACAGACCCTCGGTATTATCAACAACTGCATGTGTACGAACAACGTTGATTGCACCGTTTATCGATGCCTTTCCGTTTACGTTTGCGGTAATTGTCGTAAATCCAGCAGGAAGACCTGAAATTGAGGCATCTGCCTCGTACACGCCTCCTCCTATTTCCCGGATTTCACCGGCTGTAATTCCCTTTCCGTTTGCAGTCCATTTTACTTCTGTTACAGGAACACCTGAATTGATGCGGAGGGTTATCACGTGAGGATCTGTCTCAAGAGTGCCGCCCTTTGTCATCAGTACTTTCATACCGCTGCGGTACGGATTTGAATCAACAGTTGAATATGTACCGGTAATTGCAGTGGCATTTTTCTTTACGTTGAGCTTTACACCCTTGAATTCAAGCGTTGAGCTTCCTTCCGGAATGTCATCATAATCCTTGAAAGAGAATATAGAAGCCGTATCGCCCTGGAATACACAGACACCATAGTAGTCCATGCCCTCACCGTCACCGTGCAGCCAGTATGTTGCTGGATTTGCAGGCTGTTTTGCTGGTGAGCCGTCCAGATTCTGGCTTACAGGATTATTTATCTTTCTGACAAGTACCGCTGTTGAAGAAAGTTTTCCTGATGCGTTAGAGGCAATGATTTCTACGATAGAGATACCGTCAACAAAACTGTCTGAGGTAAAGTTAAGAGTAAATGAATTGCGCCTTAGCTGAACAGGTGTAGATTCTGCAAGTGTCGGAACAGGAAGAGCCTGAGAGCTTACTACAATTCCGTTTTCATCGTAGTTGACCTGAGCTGTAAGAATTCTATAGCGTACCTCTGCTGTTGATGAACTTTCTACAGAACCTGTGATTGAAAGAGTATTGCGTGAGTTGAAGTTGTTGAATACCTCGGTTGCAAGACTCTGGTCGTTAATCGTAAGTTTAGGAGCACCTTCCTTTGACGGGAAGAAAATCTGTCTTGAAGTATATACAGCCCCGGAAGTTGTCGTAACCTGAACAGCAAATTTTGCCGTTTCTGCAGGAGCCTGAACTATAATCGTGTTGTCCTGGGCAGATACAGTTACACCGCGGACTGTAGGAACAGTTTTTACGGATGCAATCTTTCCGCCTACAAAATATCCCGAAACAGCATTGTTCGGATCCACGGTAACACAGCCGTCACTTGAAACAGCAGTATCTGTAAAGAATACACCTGCCTCCTGAGAATGTATACCTGTCAAATCAAGCACGTTAAGGATATAGCCGGTTGAAGCCTGCCTGTCAAACCTGTCTGTTGCAGAAATGTTAAGCCTTGAGATTCCCCACGGCACGTCATCTCCATCAAACGAAAGCTTAATCGGAACTGACTTTGCACCTTCCTCTACAGGCACATCCACTGCCTTGCGGTCTGAGCCCCATACCCATTCATAGTGAACTGACTTGAGGCCAGTACTTGATGTTACATCTACACTGAACTCACCGCCTTCCTCCGGGTTAATCGGCATTGCGTTGGTGAATTCCTGACCTTTGTATTTTGCATTCTTGAATTCAGGAGCAATACCCTTGGAAGAGAATGTCGAAGTTGTCTTGTCACCTACAATTCCGTTGCGGTCAACTGCCCATGCAGAAATCTTATGCTCACCGTTGGAAAGTGAGCCTGCTATAGGAGCATAGAAAACACCTGTTGCATCGATTCTGTGCTCTTCACCACCGTCAAGCTGGAAATATACTGTTGAAACACCGTCATCATCTGTTGCAAGACCACGGATAAACAGGGCACCGTCCTCTCCGTCAACCTCACCGACAGGATACTTTATCTCAACAACAGGCTTGTCACCGTCCTGATTTACCCAGACGACATTTGTTTCCTTGTGAGAGCCTTTCTCGTTATTTACGAACCTGTGTGTCACTGTCACGACGTTGCCCATGATGTCTTCTGCAGTGATTACAAAATCCTTTGTTGAGCTTACTTCTCTTGAATCAAGCTCAAGTGCCCAGTATGGGTTGCCAGGGATAAGCTCAAATTCACCGCTGGTCTTACCCCATGTATATTTAAGATTCTTGATACCGATTGTGTCTTTTGCATAACCGGCAAGAGTGAACATTCCGTTTACAGATTCACCTGGAGCTGGAGAAACGACTTTGACATCAGGACCAGAGTTGTCTATGAAATACAGGAAGGATGTAATTCCGACAGAACCGGTTGAGTCAATTGCCTTGAACCAGCACAGTGTTGGACCGTCTGGCATTTTCTTTGTATCCAGTGAAAGAGTGAATGTATTGATTTCTTTGTTTCCGTTTTCATCCGGAGTTGAAAGCTTGTGTTTCTTGAGTTTGATAGCAGAATAATGGACACCGCCGTCTACACTGTATTCCAGAGTATCGACACCGTTACCGTCCGTTACCTCACCGTTGAGCGTTATTTTTCCACTTACAAGAGAACCCATGTCCAGGTTTGTGATCTTTGTCTCCGGTGCATGACGGTTAAGCTGCCAAGTGACGAATTTTGAGTGTCCGGTCTTTGGCTTGACACGTGCCTCGTCTATAGAACCGTCTTCCTTAACGTAGGCATTTGGATTGCCGTTGTCCACACCGTAAGCCTCAATAGTGTGGGGGCCTTCCATGAGGTCATTCGTATCCAGATAGTATGACCAGAAATCGGTTCCCTCTACAAGAATCGGATTTGATTTATCTCCGTCAAGAATGAGGTATACGGCTTCCACCTTGTCATCGTCAACACAGGTACCAACGATATTCAGGTTACCAGGAACACTCATATCGGGAGCCGGGTTGGTAATGGAAACAACAGGCAGGTCAGATTCCTCATCAATGAAGATATTGTACGGACCTGCTATGCCTTCATTCTGGGCGAGGTCTGTTGCCGTTACGTACGCATTGTATTTTCCTGAACGGTTGTTTATGTCAAACGATTCCGTCCAGCTGTTCTCAGGACCAAGAACTTTCTCCGACACTTCCTTGGAACCGCCGGCAAAAGCCATGGACACAGAAACCATAGCTGCGAGTGCTAATAATAGAAATCTTCTGTTCATACTCAAGTCCTTCCTAAATAATGAGTAAATGAACCCCCATTAAGGCCTTTCGGCTCCAAAAAGCGGCTCACAAACTTCAAAAAATAGAATTCTGCCAAAAAGACATAGTTTTCCGTAATCAATATCGGCAAAATTCCCTGTTTTCTTTAACCGCTGCACTTTTCCACAAAAGAGCACAGCATCCCTTCAACTTATTTAAACAAACAAAAACACCATTAAATTACACTTTTATTTGATCCAGAACTTTTCCAATACTGTCGTGAATCACAAGATCAGCAATTCCGTCATTTGCGGTGGCATCACGGTTAATCAATACCAGCTTGTTCCCCGTAAATGCCCTTATGAACCCGGCGGCAGGATATACTGTAAGCGAAGTACCTCCGATTATCAGCATGTCAGCCTCTCCCAGAACCCTGAGAGTCTCTGCTATGACATCCTCATCCAGGTTCTCGCCGTAAAGCACCACATCCGGCTTAATAATACCGGTACAGGAGCCTTTTGAACAACGTGCAATGCCTTTGTCATCCTTGTGTGCCATCACGTAATCCACATCATAGAAGGCATGACATTCAGTACAGTGATTGCGGAGAACGCTGCCGTGAAGCTCCAGCACTTTCTTACTGCCCGCTGCCTGATGAAGACCGTCAATATTCTGGGTTATAACCGCCTTTAGCTTGCCTTTAGCCTCCATTTCAGCAAGTTTTTTGTGTGCCGAATTCGGTTTTATCCCCTCAACAAGGATTTTCTCCCTGTAAAAGCGGTAGAATTCAGCCGGATTTGAATAAAAGAACCCCCTGCTAAGAATCTCCTCGGGAGGATAATCCCATTTCTGGTTGTAAAGACCGTCCACACTCCTAAAGTCCGGAATTCCGCTCTCTGTAGAAACACCTGCCCCACCGAAAAAAACAATAGAGCTGCTTTCGCTTACGTACTGCTGAAGCGTATCTATCTGTTCCTGTGTCGCTGCCATAGTGCCTCCTTTTCAAAAAATAGTTAATTTCTCCATTTTGTCCAATCTATATGATACAACGGTTTTGCAAAATAAGCAAATTTTTTTTAAAAAAAAGAACCCGGCGATTGTTGAGCAAAGTCAAAACCACCGGGAAAAGCGTCGGTTATGCAGTGTACTCATGTCATTACCGCACTTGATGCGGTAATCTTACCGTCATACAAAATGACAGGGAAGGATTGTCGGATCGAGTCCGACAATGACATGGATCGCATCCGACAATGACATAAATCGAGTCCGACAGTGACAATGGCGAATGACACTATTTCCTAATACCCCAAGGCATACAGACAGAGAGGACAGAATTCTCCGCCATGAGAACAGTCCGTATTAAGACAGTGTACGTTGGGGAATTCCTTTGGATGAACTCCAAGAACAGTTTCCATTAGGGTGTTTCTAAGCAAGGAACTGGTAAAGCGCCATGTAGTGTTTGCATTATTGTAATATATCAAATTACCCATATTTGCCTGTAGATTTCTATCGTCAAACCATTCGACAATAGCAAACTGCCGCCCTTCAAGTTTTTTTGCCAGTGCGGAATTGCTTGCCTTAAGAGTTTTAAGAACCTGCTCCCTTTCCCAGTCATACATCTTTTTCCGACCATTAAATCCATTTCCGTTAGTCGTCTTCCATTCGTTGTAGCTTATTGGGACTGTAACCAAATCACATTCAACTTTATTGGGCAGATCGGTATTAACCCTTTTCTGAATGTCAGGTATTGCTTTTTGAACATCAAATCCCGGGGTAAATGTCTTGGCAGATCCGTCCGTATCCGTAAAATGAACGAACAGCACTGGGATAGCTTCCTGCTGCCACAGAGAATGGTCAAGAAGCTTACGTGCCTGGAAGTATTTCTCCATTCCGCCTGCCCTGACCCTTGTATTTCCCCATGCATCCGGATTTGGAATATCGGGGAAGTCATAAGAATTAAAGAATGGTGCCTGCTGCCATCCTTGCTGTGAATCACTGTATGTTGTAAGCCATCCTCGTACAGCGGGGTTACTTGCATTCCTTATGTAGCTCTGGATTACAGCCTCACTGACTCCACGGTCAAGCATCCATTCCACAAACTCGCAGAATTCCTTGTCGCGTGTCCACTCATAGTTCTCAATCGCATTCTGGTATTCCTTCTTTTGGCTTAGCGGAACAAAGATAACCTCTTCATCTTTTTCCCAGGTAGCCACCCTTGAAACATCGATTGATGAATCTACATTTGCAAACAACTGCTTTACAAAATCTTTGTTTTTATTAAAGGAATCATCGATATATGTCCAGTTCTGATGATACCAGTCATAGACAGCATATCTTTTGCCTGTGGTATAAGACTTACCCTTCTCAGTAAAAAGAATCTGCCTGTTAACATTGGTCAACAGATAAGAACTGTCATCAGGCATTTTAGTCACCATCTTGGCTTTATCGTCATAATAGATAATCATGGCATCCCCTGCTGTCTCCATAACAGCTTCGGAACCAACCTCGTTCATGTTAAATCTACTGTTTCCAATAAGTCCATTCCCCATGGGAATGCCGTTTTTCCTTGCATCGGGAGCAAATACACTCAGGTTGGCAGGCATCCAGGCTTTTGTGTGTGCCCAGAAGAATTCAAGAAGCTCAGCACCGTCTATGCCCTGATTTTCAAGTGACGGATCAACATAAGGAAGCTGCTGGAACTGTCCGTAGGTAAGAGGTGTAGAAAGATTCTGGAAAGCAGTAGTATTTGGGTAATGGGAGAAAATCATGTAGGCAGGATCCACGTCAAACCATCCCCATGTACAGTCAACAAGGATATCACCATTGCTTGTATGAACACAGTTCCATGCATGGGCATTTTTCTCATTGGTCAAATCCCCTCGTGGGGTAAATGAAGCATCCAGCTTAACTATTCCGCTTACATAATCAACATCAAGCCCCGCAAAGATACCAAACTCAAAGAACAGGCTTGAATAACCGTCGCATACACCCTTCCTGTTTTTGAACGTACCCTCGGCACTCCTAGCATCCAGGGAACTGTCTGAAAAGTTATCAGGGTTTCCTACAGAGGCATAGTCGTAGGTGATGTTTTTCTTTATCCATGTAAAGAGAGCGCGTGCTTTTTCCTTGTCGGTCTTAGCCGTCTTTGTTATTTCCTTTGCCGCTTTCTCAAGTGTCATGGTAGTCGGGATATTAAGTTTCTCGACATAAGAATCTATGGAAGAAAAATCCTCTCTTGCTGCCGGTGTCTTTGTCGGCTTGAATGTAGTTCCGTTGGTTTTCGAAGGTGTTGTAAAGTTAACCTTGCGTACATTGGTTCCGCGTTTTGCACTCATAGATTTTTTGAGCGTAAGAAGCTTCTTGTTCTTGGTTTCCGTCCCATAAGTATATGTGGCAGACGGATATGAAAGATGGCTCCATGGCGTACTTGTTGAAAATACCAGAGGACTGTCGGCAGTTAACTTTGGTGTGGCATAGGAACTTGTAGTTCCCGTTTTCCCAGAAGATGCCGTTGTTGTGCTTGAAGTTGTTGAGGCAGTTGTTGTGCTTGAAGTATTTGTCGTGGTGCTTGCCGGAGTACTTGCAGTTGAAGTTGAAGTACTTGTCGTGGTATTTGATGTTGTTGAACCTGCTGATGTTGCCGTAGTTGCAGCGGTTGATGCTGCTGATGTTGAAGTTGTCGTGCCGGTTGATGCAGTTGTTCCAGTTGAAGTTGTTGTTCCGGTGGAGGCAGGTTTTGTCGTGCTTGTACCGGTCTTGGGTTTTTCCGCTACTGCCGTTACAGTATATTCCTCTGGAAGGGCTGCCCCAGTGTAACCGCAGAAGTTTCCGTACTGGTCACGGTTCAAATCAGTTTTGCCAAGGTCAATTGAACGGTAGAACTGCTCAAGATTAAGATCCACCCCGTCAAGAACAGGTGAATATGTGTTCCAGCACTGGTACTTGAGGTTGTATGCGCCCAGCTGTTTTTTCTTTGGGTCACGGACAAAAAGCCATCCGTCCTTTGCAACAATGGTTATTGTCATGGGACCGATTTTCTTTCCGTTCTTGGATGAATCAATCACCGCATCAGGGTCATAAGGCTGATTGTAGATATTGTGCCAGCGGTCAATTCCCTGGGTTTCCTGAGCCTTATCCTTTGAGGAAGCCTTCTCCTTGCTTCCACCCGCAAAAGCCATGCCTGAGATCAAAAGCACAGCCATAAAAGCAGTAAACAGTTTTCTATTAAACATACTTTCCTCCTGGAGCATTAACCCCATCATTATACATTATAAACAACCAAATTTGCAAATGGGTTTCATTAAATATGGAAGAAAAATAAAAAGGCAAAAGTCTTCAGAGAAAACACTCGATAATAATATGGTGAAAAATAATAATATAAAAGTAGGAATTGAAAAAGTTGATAATGAACTGGCAGGTGTAAGAAAAGGTGCACCTATGTCTTTCGAGGATGCAGATAGTGGAAATGCAAATCCTCATTATGTGATTCATTCCGAAACATCTTGTAATTGTCCTGCATGTGTTTTAAGTATGAAAGCTCGCTTAGATGGTTTTAACGTTCAAGCTAGACCATACGATAAAGAAAATATATTAATGTTTATACTTTCAGAGAATACAAATTTTGGATTAATTAATAAGGCTACAGGAAAGTTTCCAGAGTATATTAAACCGAAAGAAAGCTATATGCCTCGTTTATTATCTTGGTTTGATAATAATTTGGAGAATGATAAATATTACAGTATTGAATTCTATTGGAAAGATTTTACACCTGATGGTCATATTATGATGATTACGAAACAAAATGGACTTTTAATGTTATACGATCCTCAAACAGATGAACGAAGAACAGGCAATGCAATAAAAAAATTCTTGTATACTACTAGATTGGGAACTATAAAGCTTATTAATCTTTCTGATTGCTTTTTAAACAAAGCTGTGGTAAATTATGTATTGGAGGCAAGATTATGACATTGAATAATTTTATTGATTTTTCAAAGGCTCATGGCCGATCCTCTGCACGCTTTCTGACAACTTACAAGGGAAAGGACATTTATGTTGGTTATTCTACTGGAACAAAAGGCAGGATGTCTGGATATCCTCTTTTAATGAAGGAGTCGCGTAATAAAGTTGTAGCATTAAGCAACAAACAAGTTTTAGCTGTTTTACGAACCTTACCAGATGAAGAGTAAATTATCGTCAACAAGATATTCGACCAACATGATGTTATACCAGTTTCAATTCACGCCCCTGTGAAGGAGCGACTTTTCATCTTTTGACAATATGATCAGTGGGTCCCCCACAATTGACCCATACCCCAAAAAACACGTATACTTACATTATGAATAAAACAAGAAGTTTATTAAGTTTGATTTGCACTGGATTCCTCTTTCTTATTTGTGTCACCGGATGTACTTCTATCCCCAAGCCTCAAGAGCCAGAGGAACCTGAGATTGAGATTCAGGAACCAAAACAGGAACCTTCATGGAAACCTCTTAATTCTATCAACCAGCTTAAGGGTCTTTGGGTCGCGGATGACGGCTCCCTCT
>JAGADS010000266.1 GCA_017613485.1 Treponema sp. | reverse complement strand
GCTGCACTTTAATTCCCTTGCAAGGTCATCTGCAGTAGGAAATCCGCCCCCCTTGATTATCTTTACGAGCTTGTACATCCTCTTGTGCTTAGAGATTCCCATCGTCTTCTTTTCCTGCATATTGCTTCTCCAAAAATATTTTTCAGCCCTATAACAAATTTATATACCTACAGTATATACTATAAACAGAACTTTTTACAGGAGGATTTTTATGAAAAAGAGAATTATTGTTTTGATTGCACTTGCGGCTTTGTGCTCAGTATGTTTTGCAAGATCGGTGAAAAGTGAAATGCCCGCTTCATGGCAGGAATGCATTATCGACGGCTTTTCCTATTCAAGTCCTTTTTACGGTAGGACAGCTGGAGAAATCTTTGACGAGAACAACCTGATTACAAAGGAAGATGTCAAAGGTGGCGGAACATTCGGTGTGCTTGAAGACCTTGATATATTCCCTGAGCAAGGCTTCGCAATGTTTGGATATACACTGTGGACTGTCGCAAACAAAAAAGGAATGGAAGGAGAGCTTCACGAAATCGCATACATTATCCTCCTTGTGGGATTCATGCCTGAATATGAAGCGGCAATCATATACGAGTTTGACGTGTTGCAGGTAAGCACTGGAATTGAAACGAAAAAAACCTGGGACGGACGCTCATACGACAACGAGGTAATGGCATACGCCGCCGAGGCATTTCTTAAGATGATGGTCAAGGTGGAGTGAGGATTTGCTGTTTATCATCACCCTTCCACATCTTTCTCATGGGAATACTGCTATCGTGTGTTCAAGGAAATGGGGATTGTATTCAACTGATAGTTGCAAGCAAACCTTCCACGACTTTTTCCATAATGGCTTTATCCAGTTTATTAACTTTCTCCGAAAGCCGTCTTTTATCAACATGAACTATTAAGTGAGGCTGTGTTACGGAGTCTTTTGAAAGTCCAGTCATTTCTTTTTTCAGGAGAATATTATTTGGTAATTCTGCATAAACTGTATTAGTTGTAAGCGGTAAAACAACGACAGTGTTTAATTTGCTCTCATTTAAAATATCGTTCTGAAGAATAATAACAGGCCGTCTGAAACCAACTTCACTTCCCAGAGGAATACCGAAATCAACAAACCATATTTCACCACGAGTCATTTTTCAAAGCCTCTCTTACACTTTCTATGCCTGCATCACAATATACCATCTGTTCAGATTGTGGAATTCTGTCAAGTACGGAGTTTATTTTTGCGACCTCATCCCTTCTGTCATCTATAGAAACTGATTCATGATTTTTCTGTAGTAATTGTACAAGATATTCAATAACAGCAAGTTGCTCTGTATAGGAAAGAAGAGCAAGCTGATTTTTAAAATGGCGTAATTCTGCAGAACTCATTTCAACACCTCCAGTTTCATATTTTTGTTTATTCCTATTTAATTAAAAGTCTCCAAAGGTTTACTATATTATAACATATTTTCTCATAAAAATCACAAAAAATATAATAAATTTTTCTGCACCTCCGCAAATGCAAAAGCCCTCATAAATCTGGGTTATAATGATTGCAAGCTCCACTTTGTCAAATCCCTTGATTTATGATATAATACCTCGTGTTTTCAGGGGGTCTTATGCGCAAGGGTTTTATCATTTCTCTTCTTGTATTTTTTTCTCCAGCTTTATTCTTTGGGGTAACATTCAATGACATGTCTTTTGAGGAATTCTACAATCAGGAGGCAAGGGAATATGTAAAGGAAGAAAGCAATCCCTGGTGGAATGACGATGACATTGATGAGTTTGAGCAAAAGCTGAAAATCGAATTTTCAGAAAAGCATTCCATGGCAAAGGAATTCTTCAAGTCCATTCCTGAAGATTATACCGTAACCCCAGTTTTACATTATGAATACAATGATGAGGGCGACATAATTTTTCCATACACCCTGAATATTCAGGAAGACACTCTCGCTGTGTATCTTTTTGATTTCTCCAAGGATGAGAAGGGGCTTCACGGAAGAGCGGAGGTATTTTTTGACTCAGGCAAGGACTCTGCCATTGACCTTTATTTCGATGATTTTTACATTCAGAATGACGGAACTTTTGCAAGCGGTTTTTCTTATGATGATGATGAGTATTACGAGAACTGCTACATAAATACTAATGGCATGTTCATCAATTTATTCAAGTCATATCTTGAGAAAGCAGAAGACGGTTACAGGACAGTAAGCCTTTCCCCTGCCCTTTACACAGAGGCATTCTATGACAAAGAAAAAGACATGGAGCAGGTTCGTATCGGCAAAACGGTTTTTGACTCTGACTGCCGCATCATTTCCTGCGATCCTTACAATGAGCCCCAGAAGATTGATGAATCTGAATGGACATACGGAGCGGTGTTGACTTCTGTTATATGGATAAGCGAAAGCAATCTGTTTCATGCAAACGGCAGTATTGACATTTCCTCACTTAACATTCATGAGGAATTCAATGACTATGAAATCATAATAACACAAAAGAGGCTTTCAATTGCGGACCGAAAGGAAATCAACTTTAACTACAACGGATATCCTATGTCCACTAGAGTCCTGCTTCTTGAACATTGGAGACTTTCAACTGACTTTACCGATATTCACATCAACGACAGAACTTATTCACTTTCCCTTAATTTCAAATGCTCTTCTTCTGACAGCGATTGGTTTTTGGATGGCACCAGTAAAAAAGTGGCAGAGGAAGAGGAATTCGATCACTATCTTTGTGAGGACGATCTAGTCCTAGAATATCTTATGGATTCTGACGGACTTAAGGTTACGTTCAAATCAAGATTTCCAAAAGGTGCCGAGTACATGGACACATACCAGTTCCTTATAAAACCGGACGGAAGCATGGAATATCTTTATATTGGATCCTCAAATAAAATGTTCGGTATTGGTAATGAATACTCAAATAAAATGTTCGGTATTGGTCTTACTGCTCTTAAAGCTGAAATCATATACTGGAATAATGACACGCATAAAATCAACATAGGATATCCGACTTTCCTTTTCCCGGATTACAGCATGCTTGGCCCTGTGGGATACGCCTTCAGTAACCTCCGCATGGACATGGACGGAAATTTTGAGATATATAAAGATACACATCTTCCAAGGTCAACCACTTTCTTTGGGAAGACTATCATCCTGAATCATTTTGAATTCGCAGACGACGGCATAATCATGTCAGGCACTCTTTATATCCCCGAGAAATTACAAAGTGCAATCATTTCTTCAAGAGTTGAAGTAGAAAGGCTTTATGTCGGATATGACGGAGGCATCAGGGAACTTGTCTCCAAGAGTGACAATAAGAGTACATCATATTTTTCTGAAAGCAGTGTTTTTGTTTACACGGCTAACGGAAATCATCTTGAGATTGAACATACCGAAAACAAGCCTGAATGCTGGGTTTATCTGGATGACTCAAAGCTTCTGGTTTCCCAAAGAATATTTACTGCAGACTCGGACATTCAGCTCAAGAACGTGAGGTTCAGTTTCAGTACCGGTGGAGATGCGGACTATGACAGCATTTATATTCCGGGCGGTTTTTCCATCACGCTTAACGGCATGAAATATGATGTCTCAGAAGGGAAATTCACGGACATTCAGGTTGACGGTGAGACTAGGAAATGCCTTGAGTTTACCGGTGACATGAGGGTTTCTGAGGATAACAGGGTTCCTTTTGTCATGGACATAGACTTTGACGGAATACTCCAGAGGCTTCAGCTTGAGAAGGACGGTAAGGCAATTGAATTAAAGACGCTGAACAGGATTTTCAGGCTGCTGTAAAACACATAGACAATTTTACCATAATATTATAGAATATTCCGCATGAAAACGCACACATTTAAGGGCGGAATTCACCCTGATGAATTCAAGGAAATGAGCAGCGGCTGTGCCATAAGCGATGTATTTCCTTCTACTAAAACCGTGACAATACCGGTTACGATGGGAGGAGCACCAAACACCCCTGTCGTGCAGGTCGGTGATTCAGTAAAACGCGGACAGATAATTGCAAAATCCGACGCATTCATGTCTGCTCCGGTTCATTCTTCAGTTTCAGGCAAAGTAAAGAAAATCCAGACCTGTCTTGTAACAGGAAACCTTGAGCTGCCATGCATTACAATCGAGGCAGATGATTCAAACGAGACAGATTTCATGCCTGTACTGGATCCATTTACATGCTCAAAGGAAGATGCCCTTGCACGTATCCGCGATGCAGGAATTGTCGGTATGGGTGGAGCCTCGTTTCCGGCACATGTAAAGCTTAATCCTCCCAGTGACAAAAAGATTGATTTTGTTCTTCTTAATGCAGCTGAATGTGAGCCTTATCTTACAGTTGATGAGCGCACTTTGCAGGAGACCCCGGATAAAATAGTCGACGGTCTTAGAATCGTATGCCATATTCTGGGAGACTGTCCTGCCCTTATCGTCCTTGAGAACAACAAGGAATACATTGTTCCCGTTTTGGAAAAGGCAATCCAGAATGCAGGTGTCCAGAAAAAAATAGCGGTCTCACTTGTAAAGACAAAATATCCCCAGGGATGTGAGAAAAACATAGTTGATGCAGTCCTCAAGGTTGAGGTTCCATCGGGAAAGCTTCCGGCTGATGCAGGGGCGGTTATCTGCAACGTGGGAACTGTCTGTGCAATAAGCGATGCATTCAGGCTGGGCATGCCTTTAATCGACAGGGCATTGACCATAAGCGGCGGTGCGGTTGAAAAACCATGCAACATCCGTGTTCCTGTGGGTACTTTAGTCGGAGATCTGATTCCTGACGTATTCAAGCTCAAGGAAGGTCAGACTGCAAAGATTGTCTCGGGCGGTCCGATGATGGGTTTTGCAATGACCAATGCACAGTTTCCGATAGCAAAGGGAACAAGCGGCATCACTTTCCTTACGAAAAAAGAGACATATCTTGTTGACGAAAGCCAGTGCATAAGCTGCGGCAAATGCATAAACGCGTGTCCGATGAATTTAAGTCCTGTACTCATGGTACGCGAGATAAAGGCAGGAAACCTGGACAAGGCAAAGAAGTTCGGACTGATGGACTGCATAGAGTGCGGATGCTGTTCATTCATGTGTCCTGCAAACGTCCGTCTTGTACAGCACTTCCGTCTTGGAAAAATGCAGGTCAGGGCACAGATGGCTCTGGAAAAAGCTAAAGCGGCGGGAGGTTCAAAATGAGCGGTGAAAAAACAAATACCAACGAAATCTATCTGTCATCAAGTCCGCATTTTACAAGGGGTCTTTCAACACAGAAGATTATGGCGGCGGTCCTGTTTGCCATGCTCCCTGAATGTATTTACGGTGTCGTGATTTTCGGCATCAGGGCATTGGTTACGATTCTTGTCTCTGTTGCAAGCTGTGTCTTGTTTGAGTTCCTGTTCCAGAAGATTACAAGGAAACAGGTTGTCATATCAAATCTTTCTGCGGCGGTTACAGGCGTTCTTCTTGCTCTTGTCCTTCCTTCCACTGTTCCTGTATGGATGGTCATAATCGGAGACTTTGTTGCCATCGTGATTGCAAAGGGACTCTTTGGCGGAATTGGAAGCAACGTGTTCAACCCTGCCCTTACTGGAAGAGCCTTTATGGTCATGTCGTTTGCATCTGTAATGGGAGCCTCATGGTTCAACCCTGATGCGGCGGTAAGCAAATGGAATTACGCTCTTACAGGAGCCTCTAATGTTGATGCAATATCCTCCGCTACACTTCTTGCTCAGATTAAGTCTGGTGCCGGTGTAATGGACAGCTCAACACTGTGGCAGTATTTCCTGGGTAACCGTGCAGGCTGTATCGGAGAAACTTCCATCGCTCTGATTCTTGTCTCCTTCCTTTTCCTTCTTGTATCACACATAATCGACTGGCGTGCCCCGATTGCAATGATTGTCACTGTCTCGGCAGGAACATTCATTTCTTCTCTTGCAGGTGGCGCGGGTGTCTCAGGTGCGGGCTTTGATGTCCTTACAGCTCTTGTTACCGGTGGACTTATGTTCGGTGCAACATTCATGGTGACGGACTATGCCACTACCCCTGTTACAAAACCAGGCCGTCTTGTGTTCGGCTTCGGCTGCGGTCTGATAACATTCTTAATAAGACGATTCGGCGGTTATCCTGAGGGAGTAATGTTCAGCATACTCATCATGAACTCTGTAGCTCCTTTCCTGAACAACCTTACATCAAGAAAATACGGTTACGGCAAAAAGGCATCGCATCATGCGGACACAGGAAAAATTGCCTCTGAATACGGACTTGAAATAACGGAGGCTGCAAAATGAGTGAAGCACAGTCAGCAAAAAAAGACGGCATCGGCAGCATGATAAAGCTTGGATGCATACTTGCAATATTCGCATGTGCATCATGTACGGTTCTTGCTCTCGTGAATAACTTTACATCATCAGTAATTCAGGCAAACAACGAGAGAAAAGCAAACGAAACAATGAAGGCTGTTTTCCAGGATGCAGACAGTTTTGAGATACCTGATTCTATCTGCGGAACAACAAAGAGCGGCAAGACCACGGTTGATTCAATTCACATTGCAAAAAAAGACGGTCAGACTGTCGGTGCTGTAGTTCAGATTTCAGGCCCCACCTATGACCGTTCAACCATTATGGTAGGACTTGACATGAAGGGACTTGTTACCGGAATGCAGTATCTTGAGAACACTGACACACCGGGATTCGGACAGAAAGGTAGCGATCCTACATTCAAGCTGAAAAACGGAAAGACATTCTACGGTCAGTTTACAGGCTTTGATTCGTTCAAGGGATTTTCTGCAGGAGAGACATTCGATGCAATTTCCGGCGCAACGATTACATCTGTCGGGATTGCAACAATGATGGACGATGCATGTGAGATTATGAAGGAATGCCTGAATATCGGAGGCATAAAATGAACAGAAAACTAGATATTTTTACTAACGGAATTATCCGCGAGAACCCGCTTCTGATGCTTAACATCGGACTATGCTCTGCCCTTGGAATCACTACCTCGATTTTCAACGGTCTGGGCATGGGAATGGGAATGACTTTTGTTCTTGTAATGAGTGAGCTTGTGATTTCAATATTCAGGAAATTCATTCCAAAGGCAATCCGTCTTCCAGTATTCATCATCATCATCGCCTCATTCACTACGATTGTTCAGATGGTGCTTCAGGCTTACATTACTTCGCTTTACAATGCACTCGGAGTTTTCATTCCGCTTATCGTCGTCAACTGTATCATCATGGGACGCGTGGAGGCATTCGCTTCAAAAAACAAACCACAGGATGCAGTTCTTGATGCTGTTGGAATGGGAATCGGCTATACGCTTGTTCTTCTTGCAATATCACTTATCCGTGAGCTTCTTGGCGGCGGAACACTTTTTGCAGGAACATCTCTTAAAGTCGAGCTTATACCGGAAGCATACAGAATCGGTGTTTTGAATTCTGCACCGGGCGGTTTCATGGTATTCGGAATCCTTGGAGCACTTATGCAGGCAGTCAAGCAGCACTCAGCGGCAAAGAAAGATGAAGAGCGAAAAACTCAGATTGAGAATTCATTAAACGAGAAAAAACGCATTGCCATGGAAAAGGAAGCGGAAGAGAAAAAACGCATAGCAGAGGCAAAGAAAGCGGCCCTTGAAAAAGCAAACGCAGAAAAATCAGCTGCGGCAAAAGCTGCGACGGAGGAGACAAAATGAGCGGAATACTGAGCATATTGATTAAATCGATGCTGGTGGACAATGTTGTTTTCATTCAGTATCTTGCAATCTGTCCCTTCATCGGAATGACAAGCGAGACTGGAAAGGCAACAGGTATGGGAATTGCAACATCTTTTGTAATCCTTCTGGCAACAGCGGTAACATGGCCTTTGTATCAGTTTGTCATGATTCCTCTTGGACTTGAATTCCTTCAGACTTTGATTTTCATTCTTGTAATCGCATCCCTGGTACAGCTTGTGGAATTCTACCTCAAGAAATCAGCACCGGGACTTTACAGCAGCATGGGTATTTACCTTTCACTGATCACGACTAACTGTGCGGTTCTTGGTGTTACAATCAACTGCATCAGCAAGGGATACAACTACGGAGAAAGCATTGTCTATGCACTTGGAAGCGCAATGGGATTCCTTTTGAGCATGGTCGTAATGTCCAGTGTAAGAAGCAGGCTTCAGACGGCAGACGTACCAAAGGCATTCAAGGGAACACCTATGCTTTATGTTGCGGCAGGTCTTTTGTCCCTGGCATTCCTTGGATTCAAGGGATTGATAAAATAGCGTAAGGAAGGAGCTGTATGAAAATAATTCTTTTTACAATAATTGTATCACTCTGTGTTGCATTTGTTCTGGGGCTTCTTCTGGGACTGTTCAAGAAAATATTTGCCGTAGAGGTTGATCCGAGGGTTCAGGCTATTGCGGATGTACTCAGCGGCGGTAACTGCGGTGGATGCGGTTATGCCGGATGTGCTGCATTTGCACAGGCTGTTGTAGACGGTACTGCCCCTGCCAACGGATGTATTGCCGGAGGTCCAAGTGTTGCCGCAAAAGTCGGTGAGATTCTTGGTGTCTCGGTAAGCGCACAGAAAAAGGTTGCAGTTCTTGCATGCAAGGGAAACAATGAGTGTGCTGCCACACGCGGTATTTACAACGGAATCAAGACATGTGCGGCCGCAAGCCAGAGCATCAACGGAACAAAGCTTTGCTCATTCGGATGCGTAGGCTACGGTGACTGTGTTGATGCATGCCAGTTCGGTGCCCTTTTCATGGGAAGCGGTGGTCTTCCTGTAATCGATTACGAGAAATGTGTAGGCTGCGGAAAATGTGCAAAGACATGTCCTAAAAAACTTTTTGTCATAATCGACGGAAACAGAAAGGGCTCTATCGCACTCTGCTCCAATAAAAGCGACAACAAGACCGTCATCAAGAAGAACTGCTCTGTCGGATGCCTTAAGTGCGGACTCTGCGTAAAGAAATGCCCGGAGAAATGCCTTGAGCTTGTAAACGGAGTTCCTCAGATTGATCCAGGCAAATGCACCAGCTGCGGCGAATGCGTCAAATCATGCCCAAGCAAAGTGTTTGAGCTTGTTCAGGATTTAATAAATCGTTAAGATTTTTTTATTAACAAAGGCTGTCCTTCATGTTGCTTAACCTGCTTCGGAGGCAGCCTTTTTTCTTTTTGATTGAATAAACAGGAGAAAAAACAAATGTCTGAAAATCGTAATTCTTTTATTGAGGCAACAAAACCAACAGACGAGCGGCTTGAAGCTTTGAAGCAGCTTTACCCGGAGCTTTTTAGTGACGGAAAACTTAATTTAGATGTGCTTAAAGAAATTACTGGCGGAGAGAATCCGCAGGAAGAACGTACTCCTGGTTACTACGGTCTTTACTGGCCTGGAAAACGCAAGGCTAAGATTGAGGCAAAAGCTTCTC
>JAGADS010000003.1 GCA_017613485.1 Treponema sp. | reverse complement strand
TTTCTCAGAATATTCAAGCAAAAAGAATTTAACCATTTCGAACAGGCAGTTTTTATGCAATAAAAATCAAATTTGCCTCGAAAAGGTTTTAAAAAGCCTATAATGCGGAAGCCCTGCTTGTGGGAACCTCTAAAAACTTCCGTTTTTAGAGATGCCCTTGTCAAGAAAAAGTATTTAGTTTATTATTTGACTATGCCAAAACACAAGAAGATATTAAAGGCACTATTGATTTTTATATTAATCCTCGTGGCAATAATCGCAGTGCTCGCAATCAGGCTAAAGATAAAGACAAAAGCAATTTTAAATGACTATACCTACCTTTACCAGGATGAAAAATATTCAACACCGGTTTACATAGACGGCATTCAGGTTATAAAGCAGGATGTCTCGTGCGGATATGCAGTGATTGAAATGATCTCAACATGGAGCGGTCATGACATCACCGAGGAAAGCCTCTATTCAGAATATGGCAAGGTTGTAACTTCAACAGGAAAGGCATTTTGCAGCGAGATGAACAAGCAGTTTCCGGAATACAAGACGACAATGCACAAGTATCTGAAAAACACAGAGCTCATCGACCTTGTCTACAACAGCCTTGCCAATGGGAAGCCAGTACCTTTTGAATGGGCCGCACCTTACGAAGATCAATGGACACTTCACTATTCGCTGATTACAGGATTGGATGTTCCCGCCGGTAAAATTTACATTGCAAATCCCTACGGTTATTATGAGACCGTTCCATTATTGGAATTCTTTTTGCGGACAAGTTTTTCCGTATACGACCCGATGCCCATTTACCTGAAGCTGGGCTTTGCAGTCGATATCTTTGAAAAGAACACTGTCTTTATCATGGAATGAATAGCCGTTCACCCGCGGAAGATGATTTGTGTTTAAAAGACATGGAAACACTTGGCAAGTCAGCTTTCAATTAATTTTGTAGAGAATGCTTGGCCTTCCGCTCATCAATGGCATTCTCTTTCAAATTACCAGTGATGGTCACAAGTGTCTCGGATTGAAGGCGGTTTTTTCTTTTAAACATACACCCCCTTGACAGATTACCCATTGCTAACTATACTTACATTTGGTTAGCGATTTCTAACTTCTTTTTTTTGACCATAGGGTTAGCTTTAACTAACTAAATGTCTTTTTAACAGGAGCAATGTCATGATGCCTCTAATATACGCGCAAAAAGAGGAGCCTCAGATAATCAGGAAAATTGGTGGAAATCCTGAGACAAAAAAGCATCTGGAAGACCTGGGCTTTAATGTCGGCGGTCAGGTAAGCATTGTAAGTGCACTGGGCGACAACCTGATTGTAAAGATCAAGGAAAGCCGTGTGGCATTGAGTGATGAGCTTGCAAAAAAAATAATGATATAGAAGAGGAGCAGATGATGAGAACATTAAGAGATGTAAGAATCGGAGAAACAGCGACCGTGGTAAAGCTTCATGGCGAGGGTGCCGTCAAGCGCAGGATCATGGACATGGGTATAACCAAGGGCACAGATGTATTTGTACGCAAGGTTGCCCCGCTTGGTGATCCTGTTGAAATTACAGTACGGAACTACGAGCTTTCTATCCGCAAGGCAGATGCAGAGATGATAGAAGTGGAAGGAGATGAATAAGATGATTAAAATAGCATTAGCGGGAAACCCGAACAGTGGAAAGACAACATTGTTCAATGCCCTGACAGGTTCAAATCAATTTGTAGGCAACTGGCCTGGAGTTACTGTAGAGAAAAAAGAAGGCAAGCTGAAAAAACATGACGATGTAATCATAACAGACTTGCCCGGTATCTATTCGCTTTCACCATATACGCTGGAAGAAGTTGTTGCACGAAACTATCTTATAAATGAAAGTCCTAATGCCATACTGAACATAATCGACGGAACAAACCTTGAGCGAAACCTTTACCTTACGACTCAGCTTACAGAGCTTGGTATACCTGTGGTTGTCGCCGTCAACATGATGGACATCGTAAAGAAGAACGGAGATCAGATCAACATCGAGGAACTTTCACGCAATCTTGGATGCAAGGTAATGGAGATATCCGCACTTAAAGGCGACGGTATCATGGAGGCCGCAGAAGAAGCAATCAGAATGGCACGCGACGGAAAGACAGTTCCGCTCCACACATTCTCAGGTCCTGTTGAACATGCCATTGCACACATCGAGGAGGCAGTCGTTCATGATATGCCAGAAGAGCAGCAGAGGTGGTATGCAATCAAGATTTTTGAGAGAGATGACAAGGTCCTTGCCCAGATGCAGATTCCAGCCGAAACGCTTTCACATATTGAAAATGACATTAAGGCCGCAGAAAAAGAACTTGATGATGACTCAGAAAGCATAATCACAAACGAGCGCTACGTTTATATCGCACAGGTCATAAAGTCATGCTACAGGAAGAAGAACGCAGGAGCCCTTACAACTTCAGACAAGATTGATAAGGTTGTTACAAACAGATGGCTTGGACTTCCGATTTTTGCCGCTGTAATGTTCCTTGTTTACTGGATTGCAATGGTTGCAGTTGGAGCACCCGC
>JAGADS010000265.1 GCA_017613485.1 Treponema sp. | reverse complement strand
CTTAAAGTACAGAGGGATGCAAAGCATTATTACATGATCCGTGCCCAGAGAAAAGTCGGCGACAAGACAATCTACACGTATCTGGGTCTTAACGGAGACATATACGCATACAGGAAAATTTCTGCCGAGGAATTTGCAAAGTGCATAACATTGATTATCGGTGATGCCTTGAACCAAAGCGGTATCAGTAGCGGTGGAGAACGAAACTGTGATGGAAATGTGGGTAAATTCAGGACAAAACATCCTGGAGCAACTCAAAAACTATCATATGGCACTGTAGATAGCATGCCTTACCAGCATAAATACTATGATTTACCTGGTGCAAGAAAAAATACTTTCATTAGTGATTTTACAATAACCATTCCATACACAGCAGAATCTACTCATAGTGCAAATGGAACCAAAGCTTACTATTTTTCACCTGTATCCATAAGTGTTTCTCATGTATCGGGTTTACCTTCTTATACTGGAACACTAACATTTACTGCTGGTGGACGAGGTTCTGGTTTGTTCGGTGTTGAAACTATTGAAACTATATGGAGCGTATCGACATCGACAACTACTGTTTCAACTTCGGGTTCTCTTTCAGCATCAAACAATGAATCAAATTTTAAAGCCATTTTCCCATTCGGATTAGACCAAGATTACGATAAAAGACCTAAAACATATGATGATGAAAAAGCATCAGAGCGTGAAACATATAAAAACAACTGGTGGCATGTACAAAATGGTGACAAAAAAGACAATGAATTTGTACTGGAGGAGGAATAAATGAAAAAGAGACTTCTTCCAATAGCCATTATTTCGATTATCACATCATTGATTCTCACCTCCTGTGCTGACATGTTTCAGGGGAAAATTGACATCAACACAACATCTACCCTGTCTTCCCTTGGTGACATACTGCAGGAGCCTGTTAAGATAAGCGAGCTTGAGACTCCTGCACAGCTTTTTGTCTCTGACGGTGACAGTTCAGGAACAATAAGGGTTTCCTGGAGCTCTGTTGAAGGAGCACAGTCATATCGTCTTGAAAGGGCTGTTGTAACATCGAAAAATGAAAGAGGTGTTTATGAGGAACCTTCTGAGGCAGATTTCAGTCCGGTCCCCACAAGCGTAGGAAGCACTGCCCATATCTATAACAGAACCAGCTTTGATGACGTGATAATAAATGATCCTACGTACAGGAATCCTGAATACGGATATAAATATTATTACCGTATATGCGCGGAAAACGAGTCACGTGGATATGGATCAAGTGAATATACCGACATGGTCTCAGGCTCTCTTTTTGCTCCACCTTCAGGAGTTACCGCCAGTGCGGGTTCATTTAAGGACAGGATTGAGCTTAAGTGGAATCCTTCTGCATCAGACTCAACTGTCTCGTACATAATCTACAGGAGCATGTATTCCGACGGCTCAAATGCAAATGCAATCGCAACTGTAAAGGCAAACATGAGAACCTATACATTCCCGGTTTCAGAGGCAGACCGTGGAATTGAGTATTACTTTTTCGTGCGTGCCCAGAACAGTGCAAGACAGCAATCAGTTGATTCCTCTATTGCCCTTGGATATGCACAGGCAGACGGTGCGCCAGCTCAGGTAACGGAAGTAAATGTAACGCGTGCAATGGAGTCAGTAACGGTCAGATGGACTGGAGACGCAGACACCAGCTATGCTCTTTACCGTTCAAGCTCAAAGGATTCTGCCCTTACTCTTGTTACAAACGGACTTACCGGAAAAACCGACTATGTTGTTGATACTGAGGATTCAAGTTCTCTTGAGTATTCAACCTACTATTACTACATGGTTCAGCCTTCCAAGACAGCAGAAGACGGAACTCTTGTAAAAGGCCCTCTTTCTGACACAGGCCCTTCTTCTGAAAATCCTGCCGAGGCATACCTAATAAGCCCTCCGGAAACCGTGACAGTAACAAAGGGTGCTCAGGGACATCAGATATCCTGGTCTCCTGCAATCGGAAATGATGAGGAGAAAAACTCATTCAGCTATATAATCATGGGCTCTGAATCCAGCAGCGGAGGATTTACTGATCTGCAGACAGTACAGGTTTCATCTCTTTCTTTATCCAATGGCCTTTATTATCTTGACATAACTGAACCAAAAAAGTATTACAGAATACGCACGGAAAAAGACGGACAGAATAGTCCTCCATCGGATGTTCAGGCACCGGCACCGTATGCACCGCGTTCAATTACAGTAACGGCGTATGCGAATTTAAGCAGTGAGATGGGAAGCAGCTGGAGTCCAAACGGAAACGAGGTTTATCCTGTCAAGATTACATGGCAGGGACCGGAAGACTCAAGTGATGTTGCAGGCTATTATGTATTCCGCTCAGATAAGAGAGACAGGGGATTCAAGAAGCTTTCTGTTAATAATGATGAGAAAACATTTGTCATTACAGGAAATACTTTCTATGATACAAATCCGACGGCTCGCCCAAAACAGGTCTACTATTACAAAGTACTTTCACTAAACAGCCTGTACGGTGGTGCAAATTATTCTGATACAGAGAAGGGCTACGGTGCCCTTACTGCAAACCAGTACATGAGGGAATACAACCTTACTTCGGCAAGCTCCCACAAGCATCTTACACTGATGCACAAGAGCGGAAACACAGCAAAACTCGGTCAGGAAACTGGTTATGGATCTGTAAGCGGAACAATTGATTATGACGCACATGTAAGCGGAGTTAGCGGTCGCGTAATCATGACATATACTAATTATGCTGATTTCTACATCCACAATGACGGCAAGATGAACTCAACTCCGCTTGGTCCTGATGAGGATGAGGTTGGAACTGAACACGGCATCTACTTCCTCTTTGTCGAAGGAAATACAAATACGTCTGCAGGAATGGATACAAACGGCACTATGGATGGAACGGTTACATGCAGGGGAATGTATCCTGGCTCTGTAAATTATAATAACATTCAGATAAAAGGCGGTGCTGCCGGTGGCGGCTACTATGTCGTGACAAGACAGGGATTCGCACCGGAGAATGTCCACTGGTCTGTGGCAGAAGAATAAAAGAGGTTTATGATTATGAATGAAAGAATTAGAAAGAATAGAATTATATCTTTGGCTGTCTCAATTTTTGTGATTTGTGCAATGGGTTTCCTAGCATCCTGCTATGCCCCTTCTCCTCTATATGGCGTTTGGGCAGACAATATGGGCAACAAGATAACATTTACATCTGATGGAAGCTATACTGCCACGGTTTCCGTAAGCGGATCAAAGGAACAGAGCATGGGCACATATACCGTCCTAAAAAACATCCTTACGTTCACACGTGAGTCAGGAACAACAACAAGCACGGAATGGGATATAAGGGGAAACATTCTCTATCTTAACTGGGTAGACTCTGCCGGTAATCAGAAGCAGATTCAGCTTTACAAGATTTCAGACTAGGAGCTCGTAATGAAAAAAACGCATTTGCTTTTATGTTTGATTTTCATTCCAATGCTTTCTCTTTATGCACAGGACTCAGGTAAAAATGAGGAACTTGATGCGGTGACTGGTTTCCCTGTGATAAAGGAAAAACCCTTTCTTATGTTTGACTGGGGTGCGGCCGTTGATTTTAACACAAGATTGAAGTTCCAGACAGAAAGAAGCAATTTTGTGATGCAGGATATGATGGTCGGTGCATATTTCACAATGGAGACCGTAAACATCATGCCTATAGACTCAATTACACGCATAGCGGCATATTATCCCCTGTCGGGCACATTCAACGGTGTACCGCAGATTTCAAAGCAGGTTATTCTCTATGCATTTGATTTGATTTTTGCACCTGTATGGCGTTTTGACATGTGGCATTATGTGGGCATCAACATTGCACCCGGACTTCACTTCATGTATCAGCTTACAGATGATTACCATTATATGCAGCTGGGAGCGGCTGTTCTGGCAGGACTTGAATTTCCCGTGTTTGAGCGCTGGACATTCCTCCTGAACGGTGTGTTCGCAGTAGATTATCCTAACCTTGGAACTAACAAGGACATGTTTCCTGTGAGCCTTGCATGGGACTACCAGCTTTCGATTGGGGCACGCTACAGCAAGAAGGGAGCCAACAAATACTCCTATGTAAAAAGCAGGAAAGATGCTAAAGAGAAGAAAAAAGAGGAAGAATTAACTCAGACAGAGGAGTTAATTAAACAATAAGCGTAGATTGCCGGATCTAGTCCGGCAATGACATTCATTAATCTTCATTTTATTTTTCCATCACAAGCATACTGTATGCGGCTCTGGCGGCTTCCTGCTCGGCGGCTTTCTTGCTCTTTCCGCTTTCTGGACCGTATGATGTGTTTCCAAGATGAACGGTTACCCAGAATGTCCTGTCGTGGTCGGGGCCTGTTGTTTTTACAAGCTCGTAGGATGGGCATGTTCGGTTCTTTTTCTGGTAATATTCCTGAAGAAGTGATTTATAGTCCTTGTTTCCCTTGTCCTGCTGAACCTTGCGTATCTCCGGTACAATCAGCTTTAAGACAAGTTTCTCCGCAGCCTCATATCCTGAATCAAGGTAAAGGGCACCTATAACGGCCTCCACTGCATCTGCAAGAATCGCGGGTTTCTGTCTTCCACCGGACAATTCCTCTCCTTTTCCCAATATAAGATACTGGTCAATTTTCATTATGTCTTTTGCAATAGGAGCAAGGGATTTCTCGCTTACGACATTCGCCTTAATCTTTGCAAGATCCCCCTCTGGATTGTCCATCATGTCTTCGTACAAGAATGCGGCGGTTACAAGACCCAGGACAGAATCACCCAGGAATTCAAGCCTCTCGTTGTTGTAGCGGTGATGCTCTGTATTTTCGTTTGAGAATGACCGGTGATGAAAGGCAAGGTCAAGAATATTCAGATTGCTGAACGAAAGCCCCATGTCCTTGCAAAAGGCTTTTAGAGCTTTCTTTCGCTCCGGGTCCAGTTTTTTCTTCTCGTAAAACAAATCACGTGCGTTCATATCTTCTTAACAAAAGAAAAAAAAAGCACAGTAACTCGTACCGTGCTCTTTTAATAATCCTATAAAACAGATTACTGCTTCTGAGACTTGATGTACTCGTATGCATCCCTTACTGTCTCGAATTCGTTTGCCTTCTCATCAGGGATATGTACACCGATTTCTGCTTCGATAGCAAATACCAAATCATAAAGATCAAGGCTATCTGCACCCAAATCTCCACGGAAAGTTGCATCAAGAGTAATCTTGTCTTCGCTGATACCAAGCTTGTCTGCAATCAGTTTCTGGATTTTCTCAAACATTTCGTCCATTTTGGTCTCCTGTCAATTAGCCGTTTACTTCTGGAGTAATCACCTGACGTCCACGATAGAAACCGCACTTCGGGCATACATGATGCGGAAGAACAAGGTTTCCACAGTTGGCACAAGCAACAAGATTCGGTGTAGCAAGATGCATGTTAACACCTCTTCTTCTTTTTGTAACGGCCTTTGATGTTTTTGATCTAGGTACTGCCATAATTATATAACCTCGCTATAAATTTTTAGTCGTCTGTATAACGTCGTATATATTACTACAGATTCCCATTTCATGTCAATAATTATATAGAAAAATACGCATAACTGTCAATAGAATTTCTGACATTTTTTTAAATTTTGTCGAAAAAAAAAATTGAATGCCTATTAACCCATCCATCGGACGACTACAGCCTCAATGACGATATTTTTCCTTTATCGCCTTTTCCACACACGGGGGAACCATTGCGGAAATGTCTCCTCCAAAACGAGCAAGTTCCTTTATGCTGCTTGAACGGATCAGAAAGTACCGCTGCTCCGTCGGAACAAAGAGCGTTTCCACATCCTGATTGATTGAGCGGTTGATGAGGGAAAGGTCAAATTCATAGGAAAAGTCGTTTGTGTTGCGGATTCCCCTCAAAAGGACCTTGGCCCCCACAGAACGGCAGTATTCGCTTATAAGGGTATTGCAGATGTGTACGGTGACGTTTCCCAAGCCATGAGTCATTTCCTTTAGCAGGGCCATCCTCTCTTCCGCGGAAAAAAGGTATTTCTTTTCCGGATTGACAGCGATTGCCACGTCTATTGTG
>JAGADS010000264.1 GCA_017613485.1 Treponema sp. | reverse complement strand
TTTTCTTATTCTTGATTTTTATGGAAATGACTCCACAGATTATTGCAAACAAAGCAAGGCATGCAACCTCTGTCCACAGTAAAACTTTTTGCTTTAACGGACTTGGCCTGTTCAATGCACGCTCAATTTTTTTAGGAAGATTTTTATAATCATTTTCTTTTACGGAGACATAGACAGCTTTCTCCGTGACACTGCTTTTTCCGCCACCAAGATAGACAATCAGAGGAAGCGGGTTGCCTTTATTGTCATCAATAAAATCATAAAGACCAATTTTACCGGAAGTAGAAAAATATGCAGTTCCTGTTTTAAATGCAAAATTGTCCAGATCATGAAAATTAAGCGGCGTATCATCTTTATTCAGCAAAGAAGAAAACGCTATCTGCACGGAAACATTTTTCTTAAATGAATAATCACGTAGAGAATATAAACTACGGCGCAAATCTGGCTCTATTGATTTAAAATCAATTTCCCCAACTGCCACAAAAACTACACTTTGGCAAGACATCCCCAATATTTTAATATAGCTTTAACAAAAAAACAAGGGATTATTTCTTTACCTTGAATTGAGTTTTGTAAAGTTTTGTGTATACCCCGCAAAATCTCTTGTATACGTCTTTGCCTTAAATGTTTCAGATCCATCCAGTTTTGTATATTCCGTGTCGCTTTCAAAAGTCATGCCAAGTTTTTCCATGACATGCTGGCTTCCTGTATTTTCAATTGCAAATGTTCCGGCAATTTTTCTTACATCATACGTTTTCCGTGCATAATCTATAATAGTATTCATCGCTTCAGTGGCAAGACCTTTTTTCCATTGATCTCTGCGCAGATTATAGCCGATGCCCCATACTTCTTCATCAAACCTTGTGCTTCCTGCCCTCTTAAAATACAAGCCTCCGCTTCCTATCAGTTCTCCTGTTTCCTTTAGTACAAAACCATAGTCCAGCTGTTTTTCTTCTTTATATAAACCCGCCATCCACAAGAGACCGTCTGCCGTAGACTTATACTGAGGATAAATCATAAAGCGGGTGACATCGGGATTCCCTGCCCACTTGAAAATAGCCTGCATGTCAGCATCAAAAAGCGGCCTTAGAATCATACGTTCTGATTCAATTACAGTTGGATAATAATTGCTTAGCTCACAGCGGTATTCAAGTGATTTTTTCCCTGTTTTTGGATAAGTGCGTTCTCCATTATCGCTTGTTATCTTAAGACCGATGTTCTGCATTGTCCTAAGTGAATTTTTATTATTGATGTCACAATGTGCAACAACTTTTTCCATTCCTAGTTTTGTAAATGCAATTTCCTTTAGTGCCATTGCGACTTCTGTACCAAAACCACGTCCGCGATAGTCTTTGTGCAGAATCCATCCAAGCTCGACCTTTTTTCTATCCTCATAAAAATCAATATCACCGCCGCCGATTATCTTTCCTTCGTATTCAACTGCGAACTCAAGATTTTTCGGTTCATCTTTTTTCCATTCAGCTGAAGCATTCCTGACAAATTCCTCTGTTTCCTCAAAAGTATCATTAGGCAGAAACATCATCATTGTAATTGATTTGTCGCCTGCATATTTATGAATCTGTGTTTCATCACCAATACGTACAGGCCTCAAATGCAAGTGTTCTGTGTCGTGTGTTATTTCTTTCATTTTTCTCCAGTGTTATTAAACATATCTCTGTATCTGGTAAAATAGTTCTTATGTATGATTAGATTATAGCATATATTTTTTTATCAGGTCAATTTTTTATTTCTAGATAACAGTTTGGGGATGTCCAATAAGTTCAAAAATTGTCATTATCGGGCTAGACCCGATAATCCATCTTATTGCATTATATGTATTTACAGATTGCCGTGTCGAGCACGGCAATGACAAAACCTACTTTTTGGACAGCCCCAATGACATTGTTCTTTTATTTTTTGAAATATGAGTCAAAGTCTCCAGATGCCTTTGAATTTGACTCGCTGGAACTTGTACTTGCTCTATATCCCTCTGATGAACCTGCGCTCTTCATGTTGCTGATATCGGCATCTTTGCTATCATTAGGGTTTGCCGGTAAAATTGCCGCACAGATTATATATGCGATTATTCCTGGGAAGCCTATCGTAAAGCAGCTCAATAAAACCCATGCTACACGAATTATTGTTGAATCCAGGTCAAAATAGTCTGCAATTCCACCACAAACGCCACAAAATACCTTGTCATTTGAACGGTAAAGTTTCTTTGCCATAATTATATCTCCTTACATACTGATTTTTATGCATCCCATGCCGCAGGTGGCACGAATGTGATTTTGCTTTTTATCAGTACATTCAATTTTTCCAAATCCCTCTTTAAGAATCTTGTTAAACTGAACTGTACCCAATCCAACTGTACCCTCTATAGAGTAATCTTCCTCGTTTCCGCTTAAGGCCAACATAAGCTTTCCCATACCGCAGTCTGCATTTATGCTTCCCTTAAGTGTACCCTTGTATTCAAGATTACCCATGCCACACTTAATTTTACCTGTACCCCCATCTATGCCGCTAACCTGCATGTTTCCAGCACCTACATTCAAATCGATTCTCTTAGCTTTTATGGATACAGATTTTGTCACCATTGAACCTGCACCCATGGAAAGTTTCACGTAATCAAGCTCAACATTCTCCGGGATCTTTACAAGAACTCGTGCCGGTGTTTTGTCCTCTTGTTTTTTCCTCATCCAGAACGAAAAGTTACTAAATGACGCTACGTTGCAGATGGTCAGTTTTCCAAGCCTTGACAGTGCAAATGAAAGATTCTTGGGTGCAATATTCTTATATTCAACTGAAAATTTAGGTCCTGTAGTAATTACAACCTCAGCAGCTCCAATTGAAACTTCCAGACTGTGTACCTGTTCTCCGTCAATATCACCATAACGGCCTTCGTTTTCCTGGTTTGTCTCTTCTTTACATATAGATGGAACACTTGCTATCTTTTCCTTAATACTCTGTGCCACATCCTGTGGTGATCCAAGCTGCTCAATTACATGCTCGTCATCATCTGCATCCTCAAAATATGCCCTGTAATAATCCATGGCTTCTTTCTGCTCTGCAACAGGAAGTGAATTAAGCTCCTGCTGTAACTCAGATAAAAATCTTTCTCTTGTCATCTGCTTGCTCCCAAAATCCCGTTTATTTTTTCCACATAGGCTGTCCAGTCTTTTCTATATGATTCAACTTCTGTACGCCCAAGCTCCGTAATCTTGTAATAACGACGGTTTCTGCCGTTAAACTCCTGATCATAGGTTTCCAAAAGGCCTCCAGTCTGCAATCTACGCAAAACCGGGTATAAGGCACTTTCTGAAACGTCCAGTACGCTCCGGACATCCTGCGTTATCTTATAGCCGTATGTTCCGTCTGTTTCTTTCAAAACAATTGCCAGAACTACCGCATCAAGCAACGAGGTCCCGGTATTAAACATCATAGGCACCTCCTTTTCAGAATTATATTATTCAATTATGTATATTATACGGCAAATAATATTATAAAGTCAAGTGTTTTTTCAAAATAATTCATGTTTTTATATTTTCATGACTCTATAGCTATAATATTGACAATATAGCTATAATACCATAGAATAATTGCAAGGCGAGGCACTACAAATGGAAACAATTCCGATTTTCGAGGCAAAAAACAAGCTTCCTGCCATAATTCATCAGATTGAAGGTGGCGAAGGCATTGAACTTACACGTCACAACAAGGGAGTAGCTGTTCTGCTTTCCAAGGACATGTATTCAACCCTGAACAATGACAGCTCATTTGAATCAGCATTCAGATTATTCAGAAGGAAATACAGTGATTTATATAATTCCGAAGAGAGTCAGGAACTTAATCAGGCACTGGACAATCATCGCCAAAATGATCAGGGCCAGGAGGTTGAACTATGGTAAAGCCGTTTTATCTTTTGGACACTTCCGTTATATCCGAGGGAATCAAAGTAGACCCAAATATCCCCCTTATGAAAAAACTGTTTGAAAAAAGCCGCTTGAGTCAAATTCCCTCTCCTGTATGGCATGAGCTTGTTTACGGAATGAATTATCTTTCTGATGGAGTATTAAAAGAATTGATCCGAGATTATCTGATGAGTGTTGTTGCCCCGCACTTTTCCATAATGCAATATGATGACCGTGCAGCCTGGATTCATGCGGACATCAGGGCACGGTTGGAAAAACAGGGTTTATCAGCCCCCGTTGTTGCCTGCCAGATAGCTTCAATAGCCGTCTCCAATAATATGATTCTTGTTACCAAAAATCCAAATGACTATAAAAACATAGTCGATAATTCAACCCTTCAAATTGAAAATTGGGAGGAGGAATAAAAATGCAGTACAGAAAAGACAGATATGGTAACGATATTTCAGTTCTTGGTTACGGATGCATGCGTTTTACAAAAAAAGGCCTTGCAACCGACATGGATAAAACAGAGTCAGAAATCCTAAAGGCCGTAGAACTTGGAATCAATTACTTTGATACAGCCTATATTTATACCGGCAGTGAAGTTTCCCTCGGTCAGATTCTTGCAAAAAACAATCTCCGCTCAAAAGTAAAGATCGCAACAAAGCTTCCACAATATTTGATACGCACCCCCGAATCCATAGAAAAATATTTCACAGAGCAATTATCCCGCCTGCAAACTGATTACATCGACTATTATCTTATGCACATGCTTACAGACATTGATGCCTGGGAGACCCTAAAAAAAATCGGTATCGAGGAATGGATTAAAGAAAAAAAAGCAACAGGCAAAATCAAGCAGCTGGGATTTTCTTTCCATGGTGACAGTGACATGTTCCTAAAAATCCTGAATGCCTACGACTGGGATTTCTGTCAGATTCAATACAACTACATTGACGAAGTTACACAGGCCGGTATCAAAGGATTAAAGGCCGCCCATGAAAAAGGTATTCCTGTAATCATCATGGAACCGCTTAGGGGTGGGAAACTAGTCAATATTCCAAATGATGCAAAGACACTTCTTGAAAAAAATGCTCACAGATGGACCCCTGCCGAACTTGCACTCCGCTGGCTTTGGAATCAAAAAGAAGTAAGCTGTGTTCTTTCTGGAATGAATTCAATTGAAATGATAGAGGAAAACTGCAGAATAGCTGATAACACGCAAATTGATTCTTTTACCCCTGAAGATTTTGAGCTTACCAAAAAAGTCAAGGAAATCATTCAGGCTAAAACAAAAGTCGGTTGTACAGGCTGCCGCTACTGTATGCCCTGCCCCAAGAATGTTGATATACCATCAATATTTGCCTCTTACAACAGTCTTTATACGGAATCCAGGGTAAGTGCGCTTGCTGATTTTGTCCGCGTTATGTGCCTAAGGAAAGAAAGTGCATTTGCTGACCAATGCATAGGTTGTGGTAAATGTGAGCAGCATTGTCCGCAGCACATAGAGATACGCAGGCAGCTTAAAATTGCAGATAAGAAACTAAGGCCCTGGTACATCAAAATCGGGATTTTCTTTATGCAGAAATTCTTTACGCCAAACAGAAAATAAAATTTTTTCGAAAAAAGTATTGACATATTCTTTCTCGTGTGTTACTGTATTAGTGTCTTAATACAGTATTAAAACAAGCGAGGTATTTATGTTTGCTTATCAATTTACAAACGACAAGCCAATCTATATCCAGCTGATTGATGTTTTTAAATGCAAGATTGTTGCAGGAAACCTTAAGTCGGGAGACAGACTTGATTCAGTGCGGGATCTTGCAGTGCAGGCACAGGTAAATCCAAACACCATGCAGAAAGCGTTATCAGAACTGGAAAAAGAAGGTTTGGTCAGGACAGAGCGCAATTCGGGCCGTTACATTACAGATGATGAACAGATAATCAACAATGTCCGTGTGCAGCTTTCTAAGAACGAGGTAGAGGCTTTCATCAAAAAGATGTTGTCTCTCGGATTCAACAAAAAGGATATCCTTAAGCTGATACAGGAACAGGACTTTTAGGATACGGAGAAAAATATGGAAAACAACATTAACTTAGTTTGCAGGGATCTTTCAAAATCCTATGGTAAAACAGTCGGACTTGATGGAGTTAATCTTTCACTGCCTGCAGGTTCCATCGTTGGTCTTTTAGGACCTAACGGAAGCGGTAAAACAACATTACTCAAGCTGGCAGCGGGTCTTCTAACACCGACTTCAGGTTCAATTGAATTATGCGGAATGGCACCGGGAGAACTGTCAAAGGAAATTGTGGCATATCAGCCGGACAAGATTTATCTGAACAAATGGATGACAGTCGAGAACCTGGTTTCCATGATGGCCGATTTCTATCAGACATTCAACAGGGAAAAGGCAATGGACATGCTGGCAAAACTAAAGCTGAATCCAAAGGACAAACTCAAGACCATGTCAAAGGGAAACAAGGAAAAAGTTCAGCTTATACTTACTATGAGCCGGGATGTTCCTCTCTACATTCTTGATGAACCGATTGGTGGTGTGGATCCTGCAGCACGCGACTACATCCTTAACACCATCATCAACAACTATCAGGAAAATGCTACTGTTATTATCTCTACTCACTTGATTTCTGATATAGAGAACATCCTTAACTACATTATCTTCTTAAAAGAGGGCAAAGTTGTCCGCAGCGGTGACGTAGATGACATCCGCGAAAAAGAAGGTAAATCAATCGACATTCTTTTCAGGGAGGAATTCAAATGCTAAACTCTTTACAAAAAAGAAATCCAGTTGAACGCACTGGTAAAATATTCAAATACAGCTTCATGCAGTATGCAAAAGTCCTTCTGCCTCTGTGCATTGCAATACTTAGCCTGACTTTTGTCTTCTTCCTCTTCTCCTTTATTCCGGGAGCAAGCATAATGGATTTCAAAGATAATGAGTTTACAGGCCTAAACCTTGTAAATGTCATCATGATTTCCATTACTTACATCTTCTTTGTTGCCGTCTCTATCTGTGCTCTGGTCATGATAAACAGAAATATAAAGAACAGCTATTTTAGGGATGAAGCCTACCTTAAGATGACATTGCCTGTCAGCATAGGGGAACATATGGCCGGAACCATATTGAGCAGCATGGTCTGGTACATCATTTTAGGTGTTGTGTCATTGATTTCCGTTCTGTTTCTTTTTGGACAGCCAATTATTTCAAATCTCAAGGATTTACATTTTGATCTTCCAATACAGTATCTCTTAATGTTTATCCTCTATTGGTTTATAGCTCTTTTTGCACTGATTGCTGTGATTTTCCTGATTCATTCTCTTGCTTCTCTTGTCCACAAGGGAAAGACCGCTGTTAAAATCGGATCTGTTATCGGTATCCTGATTATTTCTGAAATATTCATGATAACATTCCTCCGCCACAGAGCCGCAACGATTGTTGAATCAGAAAACCCATTAATTGGATTCTACTGGCCATTTATCTGCTATATTGCATTAGTTGGTATTCTTTCGTATGCAGGTTCTTATCTGATTCTTAAGAAAAAATATAATCTTGAATAGAAAAAACTTCATCTCCTCCTAAAAAAAACAGCCTGCCGGATTCCAAAAGATTCGACAGGCATTTTTTATTTGCTAGAATACTTACATCTTCAATTTCTCATACATTTCTTCAATCGGAAGTTTTGCACCGGTAAATGGCGGAACACCACGTATGCCATCGCCTTCCTTGCGCGGAATAATATGCATGTGGAAATGAAACACCGACTGATGGGCACATTCATTCGTACAGTTAAAAAGGTTAACTCCACCATATCCACAGTCATCAATAAAATGCCTGCTTATCTTCTGCACAGAATTCATAACATGCGTCATATCCTCCGGTTCACACTCAAGCATACTGCGTACATGTTTCTTAGGAATAACCAGCGTATGACCGTCTACATCCTTTGCAATATCCAGAAATGCATAGGTATAATCATCCTCATAAATCTTGTAACTAGGAATCTCCCCTTTTATTATCTTGCAGAAAATACAATCGTCACTCATTCAGCAACCTCCTTTGCACATGACCATTCTATCACCTATT
>JAGADS010000263.1 GCA_017613485.1 Treponema sp. | reverse complement strand
TGAGTTTCCGCTCCTTGAGTTACGCACTGCATCCTCTATGCACGGAAGGAATTCATCCTGATTCCTTACAAGACGGCATCCCCTTGCACCCATATTGTCCACAGGCTTTACAACCATCGGAAACTGTATTTCACTCAGGACAGACGGCTTTATGTACATGGCTATCTGAGTTCTGTGAATCTGCTTGAATTTAGGAGACGGTACATTGTACTTGTCAAAGCATTCCCGCATGAGGACTTTATTGCTTGCGTTGCATGATGCCTGATATGAATGTGCATGAAATTTGCATTTCTGGGCAACATAGGAGACCGAGGCAGAAAAATCAGTTCCGGCGGTAAAAACACCCTCAAGGCTTTCACCCATGGAAAGAGCAAGCTTTGCAAGTCCTTCCTTATCCTTTAGGTCGATGTTCTCTAAACGGTCTGCAAACGGCACGCACAAGGCATGGGGATTGGCATCGGCGACAACAGTTTTATATCCTAGCTCACGGGCAGCTTCTATTGCAGGTCTCTGCATCAATCCGGCACCCAAAATCAAAACATACTTATCTTCCATGGTTCATTTCTCCTTCCTGCAGTATACCTCAAAGGTGTCACCCAGCTTACAGATTCGGCTTATGGTTCCAAGAGCCTTGAATTTGAGCGATGAAGACTGAAGGTTCTTTTTACGCGCACATGGGAAACGCTCAGGATGGATTCCTGTAGGCACAATACGGCACACTTTGAATCCATATCGTCGAAGAATTGAATCAGCTTTTTTCGGCTCCCACAGGCTGTAATGGTCAGACGGGCTTGTCCTGAAAAATTCCTTTGTGTTGTATTTCGCACTTACCCCTGCGGCAGACGGTGTGCTGAATGCAAAAATTCCGCCCTTGCGTACAATTCCTGATACTGCCCTAAGGACTTTATCCAGATCCTGGAAATGCTCGATTACAAACCACATTGTCACGGCATCAAATGCCTCCACTCCGAATTCCTTTGTCACGTCTATATCGGGGAAAGATGCCTTTATCGCAGGGAAATGAAGGGTATTCTGAACATAGTCAACTGCATCAGATGCAACATCTGTTCCAAAAACCTGCCATCCCGCGTCATTGGCGGCATCAAGGAAGGGTCCCATCGCACAGCCTATGTCAAGAATGGTCGGTGTCACGGATGAATGTTTTCTGCGGTAGAGCATGTCGATTATACCTGTACGGCGAACCCCCTGTGCCTTGATTGTAGAAAAATCATCAAGATATGTCTTACCGTACTGTTTCTGGTAATCTGCGAAAAAGTAATCGTAATTGTATTCTGTCTGCTTTGACTGAACCGTCCATGACTGATAGAGCATTCCGCAGTTACGGCATCTTCTGAACGTCCTCTCCGGTGTCCTTGATACAAGGTTATCCTGCTCATGGAATTCTGACCTGCACACTGGACATGGCAGCTTCATTCCCTTGGCAAGAACAGAGATGTAGTCGGGAAGTGATTTCTGCTCTCCAAAACTGTCCTGCTTTCTTATTGCTGACGGATTTTCAAGCAGATTCCTGAAGCCCTCGGATGAAATCTGATTTGACTCAAGACATGCAAAACCGTATTTTCTTGCAAGCTCAATATGGAGTATGGTAGTTCCAAGAAGAATGACTGCACATCCTGCCGCACTTGCCTCAAATGCAGTAAAACCGTAATGCGTGACGACAAGATCAAATTCGTAAAGCCTTTCCTTTAGGTTCTGAACTGGTGGAACAACCTTTATGTACTGGGAATTCTTCTCGCTGATTCTGCCCTGAACTTCCTGAACAGACAGTGCTGAAGGACAGACAAGAGTTACATAGATTGAATTCTCAGCAAGGGCATTTGCAGTGGGAACTGAAAGTCCGCTTGGATCCTCTCCACCAAGGACAACAACTGCAGTATGGATTTTTGCATCGATAGACTCAGCTCCATGCCTCCGCTCAGGAAGAGAGATAAAGGCAGGATCAACTGAATTTGCCTCACGGCTGATTCCAACAGCGGGAATAATGTCAAGAAGATAGTCAACACAGTCTGTGGAATCTCCTCCCTCATCAAGTGCCACCACACAGCAAGACTCAGACAGTTTTTTAAGGAGGGATGGGGAAGACTGGAACATGTCAACGACACAGAGCCTGTATTGTTTCGCATAATCAAGTGTTGAAGTTACATGCCACCTGTCAAGTCCGCCGTCAATTGCTTCCTGCACAAGGACAGAACACTGCTCAAGACTTGCATCCTCTGGAATGTAAATGTCGCCCCCTGTCTTAAGGACAAGATCCAGGCAACGGTGAAGATGCCCCGTACCATGCCCCTTTTCCACGCTTGGCACATAGAGAACAGGATATTTTATGCTGTCCTGATTCATTGCATCGATTATTGTCTGATATGAATAGCTCTTTTTTACGGTTGAATCCCCGGACACGTTCTTTACCACTGTAAGGCTTCTGTTGTAGTCAAACAAGGTGTCGATTGTCGTACGCATCTGTGGGGAGGAGTATTTTTCTGGTGCAGGAACAAAAAGGCTCTTGAACCTGTCTGTATGATTGTAAATGGCAGGTCCCACATGCTCATGGTCGTAATCGCTCTCTGTAAGCTTTGCCGCACGAAGCAGAGAATCCGCCTTGAACACCTCTACTCCGCTTCCATGAGGAAGGCCTGTATATGTCATGTAGTCTAATCCAGAAGTCTGGGCTCTGGCTGCAAAATCATCCAGAAGTTCCTGTGCCGCCTCGTAGAACAAAAACGGATTGTCTGCTGTGGCACGGAGAATATACTGTGCCTTTGATTTTTCTATGACACGGCAAAAGCGGTCAAGTACATCATCTCTTGAACCTGCAAAAAGCTCCCACTTGCATTTCTTTGCAATCGGTGCAAGCTCTGCCTCGCTGTCTGTATCTGTGGCAAGATAATACTCATCTGCCTTTACATTTTTCATCGCCGTTAGTGTCCATTCCAGAACAGTCTTACCTCCAAGGGGAAGAAGTGCCTTTCTGGGAAGCCTTGTTGAGGATAGCCTGCATTGAACAATAACCGCAGTACGTTTTTTATTTCCACCAAAAAAACTGAACAATTTCATCTCTTCTAATCCCCCAGTTTTTCCCAATCCTGAATGAGCTGAACGGCATCCATCTTAAAACGGTACATGTTTTTAGAAGTCCAGTTTCTGGCATCACCGAAAAGCGAGATTGCATCCCTGAGCGAACATGAGCTTCTTGACTTGAAGGCAAAAAAGGAGGATGCAGGTATTTCGGCATGATCAGTCCTAAACACCGGCAGTATGTTTTTCATGTAGAACCTCAGGTATGAGCGGTCGATAGTCTGGTTTTCCTCAGGAAGCGAATCTGAATACGTCAGAGAAAACGCCGTATCTATGCACGTGTTCTCACCCCAAAGCCATGAACGGAAGAAAAGATCCAGTTTCTGCCAGTATGAGGAAGTAATCGTGTAGTCCGCACCGCCAAGCTCCATGAATTTCTCTTTATTATAAAAACCTGCCCAGTCAGATGCATAGAAAGTCTTGGTTCCAGTCGCCATGGACAATGATGAATCCACCGTAAACTCTGATTTCTTTACATTGGGTATGAAATTAACCGGAAGAACCTGAAGTGTTGATGAAAAAAGCCTGGGACAGACACAGAAACTGTTTTTTTCAACAAGTTTTTGTGCAAGGTTGACTGTAAACTGAAAATCCTGCGTACACAGATCATCCTGAACGACAAGCGCATACGGAGAAGGACATTCTGCAATACCGAGATTAAGCATGTCTCCGGGCGTCACTTCCTCGTGTGGAATCACAAATTTTACTGTAGGAAACTGAAGTGAAAGCTCATCCATGCTTTTATTTGAATCATTCGACTCAATGCATATAATCTTTTCAAATCCATGACCTTCCAGAGAATCAAAAACCATGTTCCGATACTGGTTACCGCTGCGGTTCAGGATTATGCATGAGACAGGCATCAATACATGGCTCTCGTTTTCTGTTCCGCCAAGGACTGTGCGACTGATTGCCCTCTGGTTAAAAATTAAAGGTATAGTATTCATCACAATCCTCGCAAATCTGTTCATGTATCCCCGACATTTCTTTCTCGGCCATTGGAGTCATCTTTTCCCATACAGCCTTTATTCCATCGCGGAAAACATTTCCCACTATGATTTTTTCAAGGCACTCACGGCAGAACGGAACAGAACCGTCATTCATAATCATCATGTCACGCTTTATGTGCCAGCACGGATTACGGAGAAGCGGGGAAAGATCGGCGCTTTTTTCATCCGGCATTGTCCTGCAATAATGGTCATATTTCTGTATTATCAGTTTTCCGCCAGAAGGAGATGCCTTGTCATGATAGTAGCGGTAAAAGGGCTCAAGCTCATTCTCATTTACATTCATCCTGAGGAACTGCGGATATACAGCACCCGGAAACAGGCCGCTCAAAAGTGAGACAGCCTGCCTTGCCTTTTCAAAGCAGAATGAACCGTCTCCTGTCGGCTCAACTTTATCAGATCCAGAACAATACTCACCGTGAATTTTTGAATACATGCCAGATCTGAATGCATCCACGCTTATAATCCATGTAACGGCATCCATTCCGTTTGTACGCGGAGAACTCTGTGCAGAAACAGCCGCAATAAAAGAAGCAAGGGATTCTGACATATAAATTCCGTCGCTTTCTATCAGTACAGAGAGTGAGGGATATTCAAGAACAGCCTTTACGTACTCACTAAGGTTTGGAATAACGACAGGATCGCAGCATGCACTCAAGCCTATCACGGCACTGCCAGAAAAAGATGCTATCTGGCTTACAAGCGCCTTGAACTGCTCAAGACTCATGACAGAAACTGGCTTTGCAGAGAGAGATATCTTATCCCTCAGATGTGGAAGTACAAAGTATGGATTGTAAACGGAGGAAACAGTGTAGTTCCTGCACAGCTGGATGTTATAGAAGGCAGGTACAGTCCTCTGAATTGAAGGAGTTTTTTCCGCAAACTCAGAAAGGGATTCGGCCGCAAAAGGAACCTTGTTGTCCAGGGAAAGCTCGTAAAGCCTTGTACATGCAGTTTTTCCCGCAAGCGATGAGCATGAGAAGTCAAGACGGAGCATCCTGTAGTCTTTCTGTGAGAGGACGGTCTCTATCTCAAAGGAATTGATGTCGGTCTTCATTACTGCGAAAATGCCCTGCGGAGTAACTTTTTTTGCCCCTTCAGACGACGCATTGCCCGAAATCAGGGAAGAAAGAATCGCCAGAGTTCCTGAGTGTATTATCTCAGGCGCAAATCCTTCCGGGTATCCGTCTGCAAAAGTATATTCAGCTGAATATTTTTCATGCTCCTGTAAAAGCTGAACTGTAAGGGCACTGTCAAGAAAAGGACGGTCTGCAAATGAGTAGATTACCTCGCCTGCTCCGGACTGACCCGCTGCCCTAGCCATCTCCTGAATGAGTTCCTTCATATTCCAGCTTTCTTTTTTTATGATGTCGGCCTTTAATTCAAGTTCATTCAACTGAGCCTTTACCTGCGACTCGGTAAACGGTGTGACTGCAACAAAAATTCCCAGGGCATCCTTAATTCCTGATGCCCATACCAAAGAGCGCTCAAAGGCTGATCTTGAGGAAAAAACTGAATCAAATGCAAATGATGTAGAAAAACCTGCATACAAAAAAACTATAGACTTCATCTTTTCAATTATCGGTTAATTGAACTTGAGTTTTTAGTTTTTTGATTGCATGGGAATCATGCCTGATGAGGGAGAATCATGTGCTCAGGAAGAGGAATCGTAAATGTCCTGTGCTTGCCGTCAAGTGGTATTGTAAGGCTTGTGGAGGCAAGACACAGCTTTTTTATTCCTGCCTTGCGTAGTTTCTTGTTCAGCTTGAAGTCTCCGTGAAGTTCATCGCCTGCAACCGGTGCATTTGCCTTTGCCATCTGAATGCGGATCTGATGCATCCGTCCTGTCTTTATGACAATGTGAATCCGGCTGAGCTGAATTTTCTCTACGGTTCCTGCCGTATCGTTGTTAATTGGAATTTCAAAAATCTCCTCAACTGAATAGTCAAGCTCTGCATCCTGGATTTTTCCGTGGGCGTTTATCTTATCCCTGAGTTTTCCCTCTTTCTTTTCAATGCCGTTTATCTTCGGGAGTCCTATACAGATGGCTTGGTATTCCTTTATAACCTCTTTTGAGCCGATAAGCTTTGTCCATTTTGATGCAGCGGAGGCATTTTTTGCCACAATAAGGATTCCGGCGGTGTCCTTGTCCAGCCTGTGAACAAGATGAATGCGGTAACCCAGCTGTTTTGAGAGCTCCTGGTCAAGCGGATGAAAAATTCCCTGTCCACCCTGTACCGAAACGCCGTTTGGTTTGTTTACTAGTAGAATCTCGCTGTTTTCAAATAATATGGAAAATGGTGTCATCAACCGATATACTACAAAAGGCGGCAGAAAATGACAAGACTTGTTAAGATATTTTTCATTACTCTTCTCCTGACTCTGGCTGTACCTGGATTTTCCCAGAGAATCGGACTTTTAGGCGACAATAGCGAAGTGTCCATTGATTTTCCACTTGGCTTTAATCTTGTGGATGCAAATTCAGATGGAACGGCATATCAGCTCCAGAGCCTTGTTCCTCTGTCAGCAGTTACAGCGGTGATACGCATATATGACTCAAATCGCTATGACAGTGCCGAGAATGCCCTTAAGGGAACGCTCAACACCCTGAACGCAAAATATGAGGCAGAGCAGTTTGAATGGAGGAACCAGACAAGCTCCATCGCATCATTTACAGCCGTCATGGGACGTGAGAATGTGGCGGGATATGCCCTTTCCTGTTCAATTCCCGAAAACAAGGGAACAATAGTCCTTTTGACATGGTGCGCACCTCAGTTCCTTGAGAGAAGCCAGAATTACATGCTCAGTTTCCTAGATGCCCTGAACATAGACCTAGGATGCTATTACGAGGCAGGTCCCATCACCGCATACCTTTACCCCAAAAGCAATGAATTTGTTGACGTGAACCTTAAGATCGACGGCAAGGACATAAAGAGCAGGCTTCGCTCCAACGACAAAGAGGCATCCGAATACCTGATTGAGCGTGAATATGACGTTCTTACCCTCTATGCAAGCAACAACCTGTGGAAGGACGCATGGCAGAGGTATTACCGCATGATTTTCCGCGACACTTACATGAGGCTCTGGCAGGTTTCCTTTGACATTTACAACGAGCTTGCACCGTCATGCTCTGACGACACGGCACTTGCACAGAAGCTTTTGACATGGACCCAGGGATTCAAGTATGAGCGTGAGAAAAACACAAGCGACTTTGCCTCGATACCGTCAATGATGCTGGGAGGAGGATCCGACTGCGACAGCCGTTCAATGCTGCTTACGGTCCTTCTTACCGCAATGAACCAGAATGCAGCGATGATGGTGAGTGCCCAGTACAGTCATGCAATGGCACTTTTTGTAAGCGACCATCCGGGACACAGCTATGAATTTGACGGAGAACAGTGGCTGATGGGAGAAACAACGGCTACAGGTCTAACATGGGGCAAAATTGATGCAACACAGGATGATCAGACAAAATGGATATTTCTGCCCTTTCCCTGATAGGAAGTGACTGCCTAAAAAGCAAGATTTGTCATGGGGCTGTCCCAAAAAGCTGGTCTTGTCATTGCCGGACTCGATCCGGCAATCTATAACTACTTATTTTACAAGATGACTGTAGGCTTCCATTGCATCAGATGAATTAAGCAGTGAGTCACGCAACTCCTGGTTCTTGAGCTTTGAGCTGAAGAATGAGAGGGTCTGCAGGTAATAGCTGTGCTGATTATGTGCCGCCGCAATCATGAAGAGGAGCTTTACAGGCTCGTCATCTATGGGCTGGAAATCGATTATGTCAACCTTGGAGATACCGACTGCCATCACAAGATCTGTAACGCTGGAAAGACGTACATGAGGAATTGCGATTCCACGTCCGATTGCAGTGGACATGAGTTCCTCACGCTTAAGGATCTCGTTCTCAAGCTCGGTGGCATCCTTTACCTGCGGGGCTGTTGCAAGTGTGCCCGCAAGCTGAACAAGAGCATCGTGCCTTGTCTGATGATTCATGAAAACAATGCGTTCCGGGGAAAGAATGTTCTTGACAAGGACGGAAATGTCGAGAGGAGCTGGTTTTGAGGCAGAAAGCCTTTCGTTTACCCAGCGCTCAATGTCCCCTTTCTTAAATCTCCATACAGTTCCTATTTTTCCGCTTGGAATTTCACCCTTCTGAGCCCAGTCATAGACAGTACGCTCGCTGACACGTAAATATTTTGCAACTTCCTCAATGGTAAGAATATCGTCTTCCACAATAGCCCCCGGCTCATTTTTATAAGAATATTTTGCATATATTACGGTTTTTTGTCAAGAGTTACAGTCGCAATCTTACGATTGCTCTTACACTATCCCTAAAACAGCACAAGCCTTGCTATCTGGAAGTATACCAGAAGGCTTATTGCATCAACTATGGTCGTGATGAAAGGGCTTGCCATGACCGCGGGGTCCAGCTTGAGTTTTCTTGCCACAAGGGGAAGCGTGCATCCGATTATTTTTGCCACAAGAACCGTGACCGCCATCGCTATGCAGACGACAAGAGCCACAAAAAGAGTTACCTCGGTGTTGTGAAGAAGAATCCTGTCAACAACCATCAGCTTGAGGAAACACACGGAGCACAGTGCAAGGGCACATAAGAAGGCGGTCCTTACTTCCTTCCAGATTACAAGGGGCAGATCCCTGAATTCAACTTCGCCAAGGGAAATCGCACGTATTATCGTAACGGACGACTGTGAGCCGGAATTTCCTCCGGTATCCATCAGCATGGGAATAAATGCAGTAAGGACAACCTGGGCTGCAAGGGCATTCTCAAAGCCGGTGATAATCATTCCTGTAAATGTCGCACTGACCATCAGAAGCAAAAGCCATATAACCCTGTGCTTGAAAAGATCAAACGGGGTTGAACGCAGGTATGTCTTCTCTGAAGGTGACATACCACCCATGATCTCGATATCCTCGGTGGCCTCATCTTCCATAACCTCAAGAGCGTCGTCAAAGGCAATGATACCGACCATGCGGTTCTCTCCGTCAACAACAGGCAGGGCATAGAAATTGTACTTGGAGAGCATCTGGGAGACTTTCTCCTTGTCATCATGGGTATGCACGGTAATCACATTCTCTTTCATAAGGGAATCAATCAGAATGTCATCGCTTTTTGCAAGGAGCAGGTCCTTTACCGAAAGACGGCCAAGGAGCTTTTTATCCTTGGTAACATAGCATGTATAGAAGGATTTATTGTCAAAGCCCATTTTCCTGATCTGGTTTAT
>JAGADS010000262.1 GCA_017613485.1 Treponema sp. | reverse complement strand
GGCGGAGGAAGTATGAGCATCATTACTTTCAAATCAAAATTCATTTTATCATCTATCGCGCTTCTGTCATTGACTATGGCAGCATGTTCAAAAAAACAGGAATCAAAATCAACTGTTCAGGATTCGGTAAAAAAAGAAGTTGTGGTCTATTCCTATGACAGTTTTGTAGGGGAGTGGGGACCTGGTCCTGAGCTTGAGAAACTCTTTGAGCAAAAGACGGGCCTTGACCTTGTGCTTGTTGATTGCGGGGATGCAGTTCAGGCGTACAACAAGGCACTTATGGAAAAAGACAATGTGCATGCTGATGTGATTGTCGGAATCGATAACATTCTTGCGGACAAGGCACGAGCCTCTGGAATTCTTGAGCCATACATGCCAAAGGATGCATCTTCGACAGTTCCTGCGATCGTACAAAATGAGCTTGGAAATGACGGGCTTTTAACCGCCTATGATTACGGACATTTTGCAATCATATATGACAGCGAGTCATCAGTTCCTGCACCATCATCATTGCAGGATTTGACAAAGGATATCTACAGGAAAAAAATCATCCTGATGGACGGAAGGACTTCTACCCCTGGACTTGGTTTTGTTGCTTGGACTGTCGCTGTGTTCGGGGATGATTACGAGTCGTTCTGGAAAGCGCTTGCACCTAACATCCTTACGATGACCTCAGGCTGGAGCGAAGGCTGGGGAATGTTCCAGAATGGTGAGGCACCTCTTTGCATAAGCTATACCACAAGTCCCGCATACTGTGTTGAGTACGAGGACACCGACCGTTTCAAGACTCTTGTTTTTGATGAGGGACATGTTCAGCAGGTGGAAGGCTACGCACTTTTGAAAAACGCACCTAACCCTGAGGGAGCAAAACTCTTCATGGATTTCCTTATCTCAAAGGAAGCACAGGATGTCCTGCCCCTTACTCAGTGGATGTATCCTGTTAATAAAGATGTAGAGTTACCGCAGAGCTATAAGACCGCAGCTCCTGTTCCGAATAAAACATTGTCTGTTGATACAGAGACAGTGAACAAGGCCTTGGAAAAAGTCATGGATATTCTTTCTGCAAGTTGATTGTATGGTTAAGCAGACCGGGCGCATTTTAGTCATAGGCATCGCTGTCTTTTCGCTTGTTGTTGTAACGCTGTGCTTTGTCATGCCGTACATCAGGGCCGTGATGCCTGCTTTTTCTGGGACCTCAAGCTTGACTCTGGGTGCGTCCAGAATTATAAAAATATTCATCTATACTTTTATTCAGGCTTTTTTCTCCACCCTTGTTGCACTGATCATGGGACTGGCCGGCGCATACCTTGTCTCCAATACCAGGATATTCGGAAAGCGTTTTTTGATTTCGCTTGGTTCAATTCCTCTTTGCATTCCACCGCTGATAATCGCACTTGCCTATATTTCCTGCTTTGGAATGAACGGAATTTACAACCGTTTCCTGATGAATGTTTTCGGGTTAAAGGAAGCCCCGTTACAGTTTCTGTATTCTTTTCTTGGTGTGGTTGTCGTCCAGGGCTTTTATAATTTTCCTCTTGTGATGGTGACTGTCTCTGACCGCTGGGCATCGCTTGATTCAAGTACTGAGGATTCAGCAAGGATTCTTGGAGCCTCACGGTTCAGGATTTTCAGGACGGTAACTTTGCATCAGCTTGCGGGATCGATTGTCTCCTCATGCATTCCGGTTTTTCTATATTGTTTTTTTTCTTTTATGATTGTACTTCTTTTTGGTTCAGCAGGTGGAACTACTCTTGAGCTTGCAGTTTATCATGCGGGAAGAAGCGACTTGAATTTCTCCAACGTGGCAGTCCTTTCTCTTCTGGAGACAGCTTCCGTGCTTTTAATATTGTTCCTGTACTCTCGGCTTGAAAAAAAATGCGAGCATAATTACTGTCATTCATTCAGGCAAAAGAACAAAAAGAGTCCAGGCATGACGATTGTTTTTTATATTGTCCTTTTCCTGTTTTTCCTTATGCCTCTTTTTTCGATTTTAATCTCGTCATTCTCCTCGGGTGCATGGAAAAAAGTTCTGGGCATGAGGGGATTTTTTAACGCAATAAAAAACACTTTGATCACCGCTTTCTTTACAGGCCTGATATGTACGGCAAGCGGTTTTGTCTATGCCTTGTTTCTGAGGATGAGTCATGGCATCAGGAAAAATGTTTTTCTCCGTACTGTTCCTCTTTTACCCATGGCAGTCTCATCAGTGACAATGGGAATAGGAATGAGCTCTCTTGTCCGCGAGGGAAGTCCTCTGGTTTTGATTCTTGCACAGTCAGCTCTTTTCTGGCCTTTTGCTTTCAGGCAGATTCAAAGTCAGATGTCTAATATTCCGCAGGAAGTTTTGGATTCAAGTCTGCTTCTTTCTGAGCACAAGATGGATTCCGTTTTTTCTGTAATCATTCCATACTCAAAAAAAGGTATCGTAAGCGCATTCTGTTTTTGTTTTGCAATAAGCGCAGGTGACGCAACTTTGCCGCTGGTTCTTTCAATTCCGAAATTCGACACGCTTGCACTTTTTACATACAGGCTTGCAGGCTCATATCGTTTTAAGGAAGGCTCGGTCTGTGCCATTGTGCTCGGGCTTTTATGCATGGGAGTTTTTGCCATTGCCAAATTTTCAGGAAAAGGAGATGCTGATGTTTCTGGAATGTAAAAACCTAAGGCGTAATCTTTCTGATTTTTCTCTTGATGTTTCTTTTTGTGTTGAGGAAAACCACATGGTTTCTCTTGTAGGTCCAAGCGGCTCAGGGAAATCCACGGTGCTTTCGATGATAGCAGGTCTTGTTCAGCCGGATAAATCCAGTGATACAAAAATCATTCTTGACGGGAAGGATATCACTTTTACTTCTCCTGGAAAACGTGGATGCGGCATGGTGTTTCAGAATCCGTCCCTGTTACTGAACATGAATGTCATAAGCAATGTTGCATACGGTCTTGTGTGCCGTGGAATGAAAAAGAAAGATGCAAGGTTAAAGGCAGAGGAGTTTCTTGAGAGATTCAACATGTCTGGATTTGCAGAACGCAGCCCGGAGACCTTGAGTGGAGGAGAGGCACAGCGTGTTGCCCTTGCACGTACACTTATAGTCCAGCCGAAATTAGTATTGTTCGACGAGCCCTTGAGTGCCCTTGATACAGAGCTCAGAAAAAAGCTTGCACAGGAAATAAGGACCATGCAGAAGACAATTCCATTTACCGCCATCATGGTCACGCACGATCTGGAGGAGGCCGCCTCAATTTCAGATGAGATTATTCGGATTGAGAAGGGAAGGATTATCAATTGAAAACTGAAAACTGAGAATTACGAATTAATTATTGTTGCCTATATTGATTTTTTTGATTATATTATAGGTTGAATGTCGAGTTTCTGAAAATCAAGTGAAAAGTGGCGTAAGCGGGGTTCCTTACCACAAAAACATCTGCACGACCGAAGGGAGGAAGCCGTTTTTGTGGTGAGGGTTCCCGCTGAGAGCCAATTTTGTTGCATGTTGGATGAGATTCGAAATTGAACCTTATAGGTTATGATTTTTATTTAGTAAATCAATAGAGGTAACTATGGCAGAAAGCGATAATTGTAATCATAATTGTTCCGGATGCTCTGTGGACGGATGTTCCAAGCGGGATCTTTCCGAAAAACTTAACGAGGCATCTTCCGTAAAAAAAGTAATTGCTGTTGTAAGCGGAAAGGGCGGTGTAGGTAAGTCTCTTGTTACAAGTCTCCTTGCAAGTAAAGTTTCCAAGGACGGTTATCGTTCGGCCATTTTAGATGCTGACATTACAGGTCCTTCAATTCCGACAGCATTTGGTCTTGGCTCAGAGCGTGCAGAGGCAGGTACAATGACCGGTGCAGACGGCAAGCAGAAGGATTTTATAAAGCCTGTCATGAGCAAGGACGGCATCCAGATTATGTCAATGAACTTCCTTTTGCCTGAGCAGACTGATCCTGTAATCTGGAGGGGACCTGTTATCTCCGGTGCGGTGCGTCAGTTCTGGTCGGATGTAATCTGGGACAATGTTGACTTTATGTTTGTTGACTGTCCTCCGGGAACTGGTGACGTGCCTCTTACTGTTTTTCAGTCTATTCCGGTTGACGGCATAATCGTCGTGTCATCTCCCCAGCAGCTTGTGCGTGTGATTGTGGAGAAAGCCGTGAACATGGCAAACATCATGAACGTTCCTGTCCTTGGCTTGATCGAGAACATGAGCTATGTGAAATGCCCCGACTGCGGAAAAGAGATCCGCGTGTTTGGAGAAAGCAACATAGACGGCATTGCAAAGGATTTCGGACTGGAGGTTCTTGCACGCATTCCTATTGAGCAGAACATGTCTGTCTCCATAGATAACGGTGAGGTGGAGAAGCTGAACGACGGTTATCTTGACAGGGCAGCTGAGGCTGTTGAGTCATTCATCAAGAAAGTCTGACATAAATGTGTAAGTTGATTCTGGCTCCGATGGCAACGTTAAGTCACGAAGCATTCAGGATGGCAGTTGAGGAATTTGGCGGTGCTGATGAATACTTTACCGAGATGATTCATGCACCTTCACTAATCACGATGGGGCCGTACGAGAAATATTATCTTTTGGACGGTCCGGTGCCTGAGAAAATCGTGTGGCAGCTGACAGGAACCAATGCAGAGAGTCTTGCCGGTGCCACAAGGATTGTTGCAGAGAAAAGCGGAATCGGAATCGACCTTAACATGGGATGCAGTGCTCCTCAGATTTACAGGACAGGTGCGGGTATCTCATGGATGCTTAAGCCCCTGGACGAAACAGAGCAGATGGTAAAGGCGGTAAAGACTGTGCTTGAGGAATATGAGCACGGAAGCGGAAACCACAAACGCCTTAGCGTAAAATGCAGGCTTGGTGCGGATGATTTTACTGATGAGGCATTTTTTTCTTTCTGTGACATGCTGGTGGAAAACGGAGTTGAATGCATTACACTTCATCCAAGGACAATAAAGGAAAAACTCAGGGGGCTTCCACGGTATGAGTATGCAGAGCGTCTTGCACTAAGGCATCCAGAGATTGACGTATATGTAAACGGAGAAATCAGGGATATTCAGTCTGCAAAAGGGGCAATGGAAAAGGCACCTCACGCAAAGGGTCTCATGATTGCAAGGATGGCGGCACAGAAGCCCTGGATATTTGCCCAGTTGAGGCATGGACTTGATGGCTCAGGTCCTGACACGCTTACTGTTGATGCAGAGAAACTTGCGCTTGATTTTATCCAGAACATTCAGGAAAGACAGCCTAGGGAATTCTACCGCACAAGGATACAGAGGTTCTTTTCATATTACTGCGACAATTTTTCTTTCGGTCATTATTTTAAGATGCAGCTCTTGAACTATCATTCAATTGAGGAATGTATTGAGAAAATCAATTCATATTTTGAGAAATGCCCCGATGACAGGATTATAAAAATCTACTGAGATATTTTAGAAAGAAAAGATTTATTACAAGTTGTCATTGCCGGACTTGATCCGGCAATCTATAAATACCTGTGTTATAATTGAATAGATTATCGGGTCATGCCCGATAATGACATTAATCAGCGTTTCCCTTAAAATCGGGGACTTCTTTTATCTTGTTGTATTTCCAGTCATGCGCATGGTTTCCGGGAAGGCCTTTTTCTATCCTTTCGTTTTCCCTGTTCAGCTGATATTGAATCATTTTCTTAAAGACATCCATAAGTGGCTCTGGATCTACATCTGCATCCTCGATTCCTGTTTCCTGCAGTTCCTTTATGAGGTAATAGCATGACTCGATTGTGGAGACGCAGTATTCCTTTGGCTCACGCTTGAATGTAAAGATTGACCTGTATGAGCCGCTGAACGAAAGCTTTGGGAGTTTGTGAAGGTTCTTGCTTAGCGCTATCATTTTCTTTGAGCAGAACCATGTTGAGTCGATTATTATCACAAGAAGTGTTTTCCCAGCAACAGCCTCTTTGAACCCTTCTTTCCTTGAGGTCCAGGCATCCTCGCCGGGGTAGAGCAGGACAGGATAGTATTTCCCGTCATTCAGGAGCGCGTTCAAGTGGGGATTTTCAGTAAAGTCAACTCCAGTTAAAATCAGGCTTCCCGGTAACCGTATTGATGCAAGACGACCTGTTCCCGTGCGCTGACGTTTGGCTTCCTTGGGGTGCATGAGGAAAACAAATTTGATTTTTGTATCAACCTGCTTCAGGTCACTGCAAAAACATGATGCAAGCGGCCTGAGGCATTTAAAGCAGATGTCCGCCATTTATCCGATGAGTTCCAGAAGTCCGTCTTTACCGACAGC
>JAGADS010000261.1 GCA_017613485.1 Treponema sp. | reverse complement strand
TGCAGCATTCAGAAGGCCTCCTTCGTCAACGCCATGGACACGCTGTTCAGTAAAGGCGGAAGGGAATACGCTCTTCTATCCAAACCGAACATCAGCCTTGAGAACATGACATACTCCGACAAGGAATTCGATACACTGCTGACCATAATACTTTTCCAGTGTAACTGCGACTATACTGTTAGCGATAACGTGTATTACATTTACGAGATCCAAAAGAAAGATGTCGTCAAGCAGCTCAAGGAAACAAGGATAATCTATCTTGAATACATAAGCCTTGACTCACTTACATCAATGCTCCCTGGCGAGCTGAACGCATCGTCATTCATGAAGCAGGACAAGGCCGGCAACTCGGTAATACTTACGGGAAGCCCCTCGGAGATAAATCCCATAGAGGAATTCATAAAGAAAATGAAAAAGTTGTTTTCAGCAGCAATGTCATTGAAAATGGAATATTCTTGTATGAATTTATAATAAAACATGGTATAATGTTTAAGGAGGTAGAGATGATTCCATTTCGCATTGACGGACTTACCCCTTGCTTGAAAAATGTTTTGACCGGGGATATCGTGGAAACAGAAGTAATCCGTGTTAAACGCAAAAGCTTTTTATCCAAGTTCAACGAGAAAACGGGATGGTACGTGGATTGGAGCAAGTTTGACAAAGAAACGGAAATCTATGCACTTGTTTTGAAAGGAACAGTTGATATTCAGGGATTGATTGCATTGACAGATGATGAAAAGAGCAACGCAGTATATATGAATTGGGGCTGTACGTCACCAGAAAACAATATATGGCGGAATGGGTCGAAACTATATGAGGGTGTTGGAGGCCACCTTTTCGCAATTGCAATAAATATTTCTGAACAACGTGGACATGGAGGCTGCGTTCATGCAATAGCGATGGACAAGGAAATCCTCCAGCACTATGTAGATACTTTTGATGCAATTGTAATAGGGATTCTTCATCCATATCATTTTGTGATAGAAGAAGAAAGCGCTAAAAAGATAAAGGAGATATATAAATATGAATGGTCAGATGAAGAACTTTGATTTGGCAGAATTATCCGCAAAAGACAAGCTTGTACAGGATTTTATAAAAAGTGTAAATCCTTACCGCTCAAAACCGTCTTTAAACATAGACTTGCGCTCTCTCGCAAAATATGCTAAAGAAACCCAGAATAAGCTTTCAGAGTCTGAAATACAAAAATTCAAGCTAATGTAATAAAAGTTCTAATTATTTCTATCAAAAAATGAAAATATTTAAGGGAAGTATTAAAAAAGTTACAGGGTCTCATCTACTGGTGTTAATAACTCAATCAGACCGCCAACAAGATATTGGTTTCGCTTTTGACTTAATCATCTTCCTACTCAGATATACATTCATTTTAACCGAGACCTCACAAGAGAAAAAAAGCTTAAAACAAGAATTTCCCCCACAAGGAGAATTTTTTTTCCAAAATCCCAAACGGGCAAGATACTTAGACCCCAAGTATTCACGGTGGATTTCCACGGATCCGGCATTGGGAGAATACATACCTGCGGCTGGAAAGGGAACATCAGAAGAGGCAGGTAAACTTCCCGGTATGGGAGGCATCTACAATCATCTAAATGCAACATTTGCACAACTGACACAAATTCCATTAGAGAATATCTTTTAAACTATCAGAAGATAAACAACTGCTCCAATCTTACATTGGACAACGCAAGGAGAATCCTATCAAGTTTCTACAACTGGCTTGAGGAAGAAAACTTCATCATCAAAAGTCCTATGAGGAGAATCCACAAGATAAAGACTCCTACAGTAATCAAACCGGCCCTTAGTGATGAACAGATCGAAGTTATCAGGAAGTCTGCCTCACAGGACAAAAGGAACATTGCCATCATAGACATGCTGCTTTCTTCAGGTATAAGGGTAAGCGAACTTATAGGACTCAACCGTTCTTCCATCGACCTTAATTCTCGGAGCTGTATTGTATTCGGAAAAGGAGCAAAACAGCGGGAGACATATTTTGATGTCAGGACAAAGATAGAACTTGAGAACTATCTTAAGACAAGAAAGGACGATAATGACGCCTTGTTTATAACATCCAGAAAAAATGGGAATAGCGGAACATATAAAAGGCTCACAGTCAATTCCGTGGAAAAAGTAATTCGACTTATCGGCAAGAAATCTGAAATAGAAAAAGTTCATCCCCACAGGTTCCGCCGCACGATGGCAACAAGAGCCATAGACAAGGGGATGCCGATAGAACAGGTACAGGTACTTCTAGGACATACAAAGATAGACACAACCCTGCGTTATGCAAACGTCCAGCAGTCGAACGTCCGCTATTCACATCAGAAATTCGTGTGCTGAATTCCATCAATAAGATGATACAAACAAAATCTTAGTCCTCACTCATTTAATATATTTTTCCCCACCCCGCCTTATTGACCAAGTTTGATAATGGTTTATAATATAATCATATAGGAGCATTTTGTGTTTTACAGGAAAACTCTTTTGTTGATTTTAACAGGCCTCACCCTCTTCCCCCTTTCCGCCAGAGACAAGGATGAAGAATACTATGCCGCAATCATAAAGGAGCAGGAAGCAGAGATTCAAAAACTGGATGCCCGCAATGCAGCCGAAGAAGACAAGAGAAGGCAGAAGAGAAGTTCAGCAGAAAACAAGCGCATTGATGCCGAGATAGAGGAATTCTACCAGAATGCCGCAAAAATGAACATCAATAATACAGTTGATGACGAGACTGTAAAATCAAAAATCCACTTCATCGAGCAGCTCAAACAGACAATATCGCTTGTTCAAATGGAAGACAAAACAGGAGAAAGCACCTCATTCCTCAAGACAGAACTGCAAAATGCATACGACGACCTTAAAAGCACGAACTTTGTCACTTCCTCACTCAACTCATCACTCATTATACGCGGCTCAACATACAAGCTCAAGAAAAACGCATGGACGCTCACATTCTACAGCACCATACTTGACCACACAGATCTTTTCAACATGGACATAGACGTAAGCTTCTATCAGTTAACAGGCAAGGACTACACCCCAAAGACACTAGAAAATGCCGAGCAGATTGAATTTTACAATCATGCCATAGAACTCTACGACAGTTTTTTCCAGCAGGCCATTCCCATTTTTTATGCCAAGCTCACATACAGGATTATTCCGTGGAAAAAAGCAAGCGAATACAGATTCATTCCACAGACACTGACAATCTACCACAGCGACACAAACAAGATTCTTGCCACTTATGACAAACTGGATTTGACTCCACAGGTCTTTACCGTCTACCCGCAGATTGAAATAAGGACAAAACAGGAAAAAGACGCGGACAACGACAGGGCAAACGATATTCTTGAAGTTGAGAAAGCAGATGAAAAAAGAAGGACACAGGCAAGCACTGTTTCAAACAATACAGACAGAAACAAAAAACGCAACGCAGTCTATGGATTTGCAAACACAATTTTTACAAACAATGATTTCACGGATTTTAACATTCAGAACATAGGACTTGAAACTTTGGGCTTAAATGCTGTCCTTGGACTCGGGAAATACGGTCACGCAGGCCTCCTGGTCGGTTATGACTACAACAACGGGCATGAAAGATCTTACACAATGGGCTTAACCGGTGGCTTCAACTTTACCGTTGCAAAATGCCTAAGGCCGGTTCTTTCTTTCCAGGCTTATTATCAGACCGACAACAGGGTATGCGGATCAGCAGGCTTGGGCTTTGACTTTATTTTCGGAAAAGCAATGCTGACATTCGGCTATGACTTTACGGCAAAATACTACATCAATGACACAAAAGAAAGGGGCTCTTTCTCCACGGATGACATTAAGCTAGTCCATTCATTCAAGGCAGGAATGGGCGTAACGTGGTAAAAAAAGATTTGTCACGGAAAATTGTCTAACAAATATGTCATTGCCGGACTTGCTTGAAACTGCGTTGCAAATAGATCCGGCAATGACAGGACGATTTTTATCTGAAGATATTAATCAGAACCTGAGAGGCAACTACAACCGCAACGAGTGCAATCGGATATGTTGAGGCATAGGCACCTGCAACTTTTTCTGTACCCGCTGTAGAGATAAGTGTTCCAAGAGCTGGTGTGGAAGTCATGCCACCGCAGATTGAGCCAAGGTTGTTCAAGAGGTTCAGCTTGAGGACATACTTTGCAAAGATGTAGCCGATAATCATCGGAAGCAGTGTCATGATGATGCCGTAGATGAAGTATACCCATTCAAAATACTTAACAAAGCTTGCACCGCCTGCAACACCGGCACCAATCAAGAAGAGCATGAGACCAAGCTCACGGAAAACCTTGAGTGTTGCTTCTTTTGGCATGATGGAGACTTTTCCGATCTTGGAGAAGTGACCTGCAATCAATGCAAGGATAAGACATCCACCTGTTGTTGTAAGAGAGAAGTTACCGACCTTGAATGAACCGAAGAAGATTCCAAGAACTGCAACCACAGAGAATGCACAGAATCCCAGAGGATCAAGCTCAAGCTCCTTGCCTGTAAGCTTTGACGGCAGAGTCGGGTTTGCGGCAGAAAGCTTTTCCCTTTCCTTTTGCATGTCTGCCTTTCCGAATTTAGGTACAAGCTGAACAAAGAGAACAACGCCGATAACACCAAAGAGATATGCGATTCCGTGTCCTACTGCAACAATTGACTCAAGCTGGTCGGCAGTGAAGTTTGCAGAATCGACTACAGTTGCCTTTGCAGCAGAGAATGCCGGAGTAGAAGTAAGGGAGCCAGACAAAAGACCTACGAGCATTGCACCTACTTCCTCTTTTTCCCTTCCAAAAACATTGATGTCAAAGAGAATGCATCCTGCACAAGAAAGGCCGCCGATGATGATAATCAAAAGACCGAGCAGAATATATGACTTGAAGTTTTTCTTCAAATCGCCAAAGAAACTTGGACCTGCAATAAAACCAACCGCAGTTACGAACAATATCAAACCAAGGTTCTCTACAATCTTAAGGGCATTTGTAATATAAGACGTATTACCTGCCATCAGCTGTTTTGCAAGACCGCCTGTAATGTTTCCGTCCTTGTCCATTCCATAAAAGAAAGCACCGAAAAGAAGGGCCACGATGAATACACCTGCCGTTCCCAAAGAAACACCCTTGATTGTGATTCTACCAAGAAGATAACCTAATCCTGCGATAAGAAATACGCAGAATGTTAAGAAAGTTACGGATTTAATTGAAAGGATTCCTCCAAACAAAACCATGATAACACCTCGAAAATATATGAAAAATTTCCCCTATTATACTGATATGATGAATTTTCTGCAATAGATGATTTTTTTGCGGTTACTTCCATAAAATGCCAAAAGGGAGTATAATATGGCTATATGGATTTCAGCGGATACCTTGCAAGAATCGAACAGGAAATAGACAGAATCCTCCCCAAAAACCCAGATGAATCGTGGGCATCATCTGCTTTCGGCTCAGTTGAAGAGCCCTTTTCCATTGAGCAGACAGAGACATTGACCGGTCCCACACGTTCGCTTGTTGAGCTGGGTGGAAAAAGATGGAGGCCTTTGCTTCTGACTTTCTGTGCCATGGCATCCTCAAAAGACAATCCGCTTCAACAGAATATAATAGAGAACGCATATCACCTTTGTCCGTTGGTTGAATGCATACACACGGCAAGCCTGATTCACGACGACATAGAGGATTCCTCAGAGTCACGAAGGGGTCAGCCGGCCGCATACATAACATACGGTCTGGACACGGCATTAAATGCAGGCTCATGGCTTTATTTCCTTTCCTCAACATGCATCAACAGCCTTGATTCCGATGATGCCACAAAGCTAAGACTATACTCACTTTTTACAGAGGAAGTAAGACGGCTTCATCTTGGACAGGCACTGGACATAAAGTGGCACAGGACACCTGAGCTATGTCCTTCAACAGATGAATATCTTTCCATGGTAAAATACAAGACAGGAACCCTTTCTTCTCTTGCGGCAAAAACCGGAACTCTTATTGCAGGAGCAGGCGACGACAAGGTTACAAGGGCAGGAAAAACCGCTGCTAAAATCGGAGCAGGATTTCAGATTATAGACGACTGCATAAACCTTACCACAGGAAATCCCGGCAAAAAAAGAGGCGATGACATTGTAGAAGGAAAAAAATCCCTTCCTGTACTCCTTTTTCTTGAAAAACACCCTGAGCAAAAAGAAACCCTTTTTGAATCTTTTGAGCAGGCATCAGTTTACGGAATTGAAAGCCCCAGCGTGGAAAAGGCAATATTCCTCATGCATAATGCAGGTTCAATCTCTCAGGCAGCCGACCGGGGTGTATCCTTTATTAAAGAAGGATGTTTAGAATTTGAGTCCCTTTACGGAAAAAGCGAAGAAACAGACATGATAAAGAATCTTTTTTATTCGATGATTCCTCCTGATTTTGCTAAGGAGGGTGCAATATGATAGAAAGCTCCGAAAAACTGAACAACCAGGCTATTGAACTGGCCGCCAAAGGTGAATACAAGGAAGCCATCGCATGTTTTATCCGTGCCCTCTCGCTGGAAAACGAAAACTCTCTTTTATGGTATAACCTCGCCCTGACCTATCGTGATTCCGGGGATCTAGACGGAGCAAAGGCGGCAATGGAAAAGGCTTTGGACATCAACCCGGAAGACGAGGAAATAATCGAAGCTGCCGCCACACTTTCTTTTTCACTCGGTAATCTTGACGATGCAATGAAATTTGCTCTGTGGGGGCTGGACGTAAATCCATTCAACAGCCATTTCTGGAATATGGTCGGTGTCGTATACTTTAACCAGAAAGATTACGGTTCTGCCTCCGAGGCATTTGAGCAGGCCCTTACGATAAATCCATATTATTACGATGCAATCTATAATTTGCGTGACACATACATAGAGCTTTCCAATCATCTTGGTGCTCAGGAATGTGACATGAAACTAAAGCAGCTTTCCGGAAGGTAACTGATGAAGATTACCGCTGTCGTTGTTTCCGTTCAGAACAATACAATCTCCGTAAGCCCAGTGCAAAAGTCAGGCTGTGCTTCATGTACCGCAGAGTGTAAGCAGAGATCAAAAGCCTTTGTAACAGCAAATCCATTTCACTACGAGGTTAAAACCGGTGATTTTGTCCTGATAGAAAACTCAAAGAAAACTCAGGCACTACAGGGAATAATATCATTGTTTTTTCCAGTTGCAAGCGCAGTTGCAGGTTTTTTCCTTGCCCCTAAAATTGCCATGCTTTTTGGTAAAGAATCAGGCGACGGTTTCCGTGCAATAGGGGTACTTGCTTTTCTTCTTGTCTCATCTTTAATCGTATTCATAAGCTCCAGGACATTTTTACCCCCGGAAAGGCCACAGATTTCTTCTGTCATAAAACCTGAAAACCTGAGCTCTCTTCCATGCGAGGATGCAAAATGAAAAAGAATAACCTGTTTTGTTTTGCCATTATCCTCCCTACTCTTTTCATCTGTTCATGCTCACTCAAATATGAGGAGGGCGTGAATATCGAAGACAAGATGCCAGAGCTTGTGTTTACAAATGCAGATTTGACGCGATACAAGGACGGAAATCTTTCAATGGAGCTAAAGGCTGAGCAGGTTGAGCAGTACAAGGACAACGGAAGCACTTATGCAAGAAACCCCAATTTTTCAACATGGGATTCTGATAAAATACTTGATACGACAGGAAGCTGCAATCTTCTTTCGATAAATACAAAAGAAAACATTTACACAATGTTCTCCGATATCCTTATAAACAATACATCAAGCGATGTTGAGATACATGCACAGAACCTAAGGTACAACGGAAACACGAAGCAGCTTACAGCAGGAAAAGATGAGGAAGTCGAAGTCAGGAGGGAAGGACTTACTTTAATAGGAACAGGTTTCTCTGCAAGCGGCGTAAGCAACAGTTTCTCGTTCAACTCAGGTGTATCAGGTACCCTCATAACAAATGATCAGGAGCCAGTTGAATGAAACGATTTTTTACTTTTATCTCAACATTATTCCTGTTTTCTTCAATTCTTTTTGCCGAGACAATCACATTCCGTGCAGACCGCATGACAGGAAGCACAAAAAAATCAGGTGATGTTACAACCCTCACAGGCAACGCAGTAATAAAAACAGAGGACATGGAGCTAACAGCAGATTCAATTGAACTGTCTGGAAAAGATTTCAGGAATATCAAGGCATCAGGAAACATCAGCGGAAAAATAATCAGCAGCCAGATGGACTTTACATGCGAGGACATGACTTATGACCGCCAGACAAAGATGGCAAGGCTTAAGAACGGAGTACATCTTATAGACCGCCAGAACGATGTTGAGGCAGACGCCGACTTGATTGACTATAACCAGAACACAGAGGTCGCTGTACTTCAAATCGGAGTATCGATCACGCAAAAAGAAAACCATTGTACTGCAGCATACGCACTTTACAAAAAAAATGAACAGACTCTGACTCTTACCGGAAACCCACAGGTCAAGCAGAATGACAATACATTCCGTGCCCAGGAAATCATACTGAATCTTGATACGCAGGAAATCACTCTTGACGGTCGTGTACGTGGAAGCGTAACCACAGATGAAAAAGAAAAGAATTCTCCGGAGGCAGAAAATGGGCAATGATCTTTTAAGCAAACTTGAAGAAAACCAATTACAGTCTCATTCACTTAGAATATCATCCCTGCACAAATCATTCGGGAAAAAAGCAGTAGTAAAGGGAATAGAATTTTCAATGAAAACCGGAGAAGTGCTTGGTCTCCTAGGTCCAAACGGATCCGGAAAAACAACTACATTCTACATGATTGTCGGTTTTTACAAGCCAACAGACGGCGAAGTTTTCCTTGATGAGAAACGCATTACAAAGCTTCCGATGTACAAACGTGCACAAGCAGGCATATCCTATCTTCCTCAGGAACCATCAGTTTTTAAAAAGCTCACTGTAGAAGAGAATATTTGGTCGATTCTCGAAACAAGGCGCGATTTGAACAATGCCCAGAAAAAAGAAAGGCTTGAGGAATTAATTGAAGAGATCTCGATTCAGAGAATACGCAAGCAGCCCGCATTTACACTTTCCGGAGGAGAAAGGCGACGAACCGAGATTGCACGCTCTCTTGCCATAGAACCTAAATTCCTTTTGCTTGATGAGCCATTTGCAGGAATCGACCCTATTGCAGTTGCTGACATCAAGGGTATCATCAGTCTCTTGAGCAAGCGTGGCATCGGTGTCCTGATTACAGATCACAATGTCCGTGATACTCTTGAAATAACCGATCGTGCCATAATAATTTCCACTGGTGAAATCGTGATTCAGGGAACAAAGGATGAAATTCTTGAGTCACCGAAAGCCCGCGAAATCTATCTTGGAAAAGATTTTTCAATGTAAGTTGAATCTGAAAAAAAATCAGACAAAAAAAACGCCGCCCTTGTATATAAGAGCGGCTTAAAACACTTGGGCAAAAATTATGCCTGTGCTTCTTCAGCAGGAGCTGCTGGTTCTGCGGCAGGAGCAGGTGCATTCTTCTTTGCTTCTTTTTCTGCTACACGTGCCTTGTTCTTGAGGTTTGCCTTGCAGAATTTGCAAATCTTTACTTTGTTGCCGTCGATTTCCTGTTCATAAAGAATCTTAATCTGTTCTGCACCGCAAATGGCACATTTTCCACGGCCATGATTAACTTCCTTGCGTACTCCAGTTCCACGATGTGCTTTAGACATAGACTACTCCTTAATTAAGCGTCAGCTTTTTCTGCTTTAGCTTTTTTTGTGGACTTTTTTGAGTCCTTTGCTTCTGTGTCATCAATATCCGGCAATTTGTAATCTACCAATTCCAGGATAACAACATCAGCGGCATCTCCCTGACGGAAGCCCATTTTCAAAACGCGTGTA
>JAGADS010000260.1 GCA_017613485.1 Treponema sp. | reverse complement strand
TCGGAAAAAACCTACGCATTCCTCAAGGATTACTGTGAGAAAACCGGAATAGAAGTGAGTCTGGATCCAGGCATGATGGAGAATCTGTATGATATTGAGGAGTCATTCTACCAGCGCTTTACTGGCGAAGAGAGTCGTGGCGATGATATAGATAATTTAATTCAGATGATTCTTAAAATGAACAAAGATGAAATTAGCAATCTTCCTGAGGAACTTGTCTCCAGCTTGAAGGACATGATATCTTACGGTGCCTTCACCCCGGAAATAAGGCAGCGGCTACAGGAAAAACTGAATTAAACGCACGGACCGCCCTTCAATGGCAAAAATCCAGGACGGTCCTCAACTTTCCAACAGATTATGGGAAAGGACAGCACTCAGGCTTTTCATTTCCGCAGTAAACGTACATGTCGTAGGAAGAAACAGTGCCTGTCTTGCGGTAATCAGCCGGAAGAATCTGGAAGTAGTCTCCGTTCGCGTCTTTTTCAAACTTAAGGTATACAGTCTCTGTCTTTCCCTTACAGACCATAGTAGGACCGTTCAATGTCTTTGGCTCAGCATCCTCCATCCACGGATCCACCCATTTTACCGGGTCCGAATTGATGTATGAGCATGTTCCGCTGGACTGTTCCTCCCACCATGCGTTTTCCCAGTCCTCATCTGTCTCAGCAGTGTAGATTGTCCATTTTCCGGACTTTACGTACAGAAGTCCCTGGTCAATTCCGGTTAGCATAAAGCGGTAATATCCGTCCTTTATCGCAACACTCGGCTTTGTCTCAGTTCCTCCCGCAGAACTTGAAGCTGTAGTTGAAGAACTTGAAGCAAGGTCAGGTGCCGCTTCATTTTTAGCTGAATACCAGACATAGGGATTATATGAAGAATCCGCCTTTGGATTTGAGCTAAAGCGTGTCGCAGGATTGATAAAGCTCAGGGTTCCCGCGTTTTCATCATAGACGAACTGTCCCTTTGCCTCATCTCTTCCAGACTTGAGCCATGAATTCCAGTTGATGATAAGGCGGCCGTCTGATTCAAGAGGATTAAGGTAAATCTCTTTTCCGTAAAGCCTGTATTCGCATGCAGAGGTAAGGGATCCGTTCTTGTACTGATACCATTTGTCGCCGTTTATGACTATCATTACGATGTCCTTTTTCTTTGGATCCTTCTGGCCTTTGGGAAGATAAGTTCCCGCCTTGATTTTGCCATACTTGGCCTTGTCGCTTTCTATTGAGCGGCGTGTGGAATCAATAAAGTGGCTTTCCTCCATGCTTTTCTTTGTGACACCGGAAGCCCTGTCAGTTACATACAAAACAAATGTAAAATTGTAGGCGGCGCAGTTTACGACAATATCCGAGTAACCTTTACTGAGCCCCTTAATCGTAAATTGCGAAAGATCAAATTCATCCTGAACAACCTGAGCGACATTCTCATTGATGACTGTGATTTTAATCGGATAACCGTTTTCAACAGGGTTAGAAGTCGCCGTAAAATTGAATGTTCTGTCAGCAGAAGAAACATCCATCTCCAAATCTGCAGTGGAACCGGTGTAAGTTACTCCATCATGCGAAACTATAACACCTTTCACACCGAAATACTGCATTGTAGAAGAACATGAAGTAAAACCTGTCAGAAAAAGCGCGCATAAAAGTACCGCCGTACAACCAAATACCTTTTTCATACTTTCCTCCTTTATTCTGAAAAAAATATTTTTTATAATATCATCAGTAGATTCGAATCGGTAGCTTAGAATCAGTAGATTCCTACAATCACAGGATCATTCCACAGGGAGCTGTAGCTGGCTGTTGCGTTGCTTGCTTCCTCCCAGATGGACTGAAGTGCATAGGTCCGCGGTCTGTATACTGTACGGCTGTTCAGGAGAGATGGCTTAAGGTTATTTACCTTTCGGCTGAATGCGATATGCTGTCCTTCCTGATTTCCAAAATAGTATTCCACAGGATTTTCTATCGCCGTAAATGAATTGAACGGGAGGCCTGCGGCAAGAGCCACATCAACCGGGAACCATCCGTATTTCTCAAAATATATCTCAGACCACCAGTGTGCCCTGCATGAGGAATTTGAGTCAACAAGAACACCACTCATCGATGCACACGGTATCTCCACTGCACGGCATAAGGCAGTAAACAGCATTGCAAAATCGTATGCATCGCCGGTACCTGATTCAATCATGTCGGTGACATAAATTGAGCCTGTCCTTACCTCTTCCTGGATCTGATAGTTCGTAACCATGTAATCGTAAATTGCCTTTGCCTGGAAATAGGGATTTTTATTTTTTCCGATTAATTCCTGAGCAAGCGCCTTGACTTTCTCATCATCAGACGGAACACAACTGTCCGGTGCCGTGAAGACTGAATATAAAAGCCTGGATTTTGATGAGAATTTTGAAATTTTTGATGAATCAATGCCTGACGAAACAGAAAATGCATTTATAACATAATTCTGGTTAAAATGTATCTGTTCTGTACTTGACGAATTCAGCGTGACCTGATGAATCATGTCATAGGGATCATCCTGAATAAGAGGAATCGGATCAACCTCGTCCACCGAAACTTTGGGCTGAAGATAATACTGGGCAGGTCGCGGCATAAAGAATGTGATGCGGTTTTCCTGTTCTATCTCCCTGTTCAGAACATCAGCTGAAACCTTTAAAACAAAAGTCCTCATAGAACCAAGCGTTTTCTTACCGGCCGGAGCACTGACTGTAAGCTGCTGCCTGAGTGAATTACCCTTGTCAGTATGAACATAGATCGGGCCTGTTGCGGCTCCATCGGGAACACGGACTTTTATCTCAGTATCTGACCATGACTCATAGTCATAATCCTGCTCGCTGGCTGAAATAAATTCCTGATCATCGTTCAGGCTTATGTTCAATGCCTGGCTGCGGTCTGCCGTAAAGAATACCTGAGAGCCTGATCTTACAGCTCCGAAATTTGAACCGATTATAGTAAGTGAATCTCCGACTGCCACAGTGGAAACACTTATGGAATCCATCACCGGAAGTGAAATTCTAGGATCAGAGCGCACAGTTACCGGTATTCCTGCTGAATTGGCAAAGAAACTTGGATCAGAGCGGCCTGCAGATGTCTGAACACAAATCAAGCCGTCCTGTACATTATATGGAACAATGAATTCAATGCTTGTATCCGTCCAAGACTGTATTCCGCTGGTAGTAATCCTTGATCCGGAAATCTCTACAAAGGAGTTTTCCTTTGTGTCTCCAAAACCGCTTCCCTGTATAACAATAAGATCCCCTGGAGAACCAGTGGGAGGAATTACAGCGTTGATTTCGGGTTTTTTCTTAGTTGTTTTTCCTGCAACAGGAATTGAAAACAAAACGATTATTATTAGAGCAAGCCAAATCCCCACACGAAAAAGGGGGGATCTGCGCCATAACTCCCTGATAGCCTTAAAGATCACTTTCCGCCACCCTGGGCCTTAAAATAAAACTGTCCGTAAAGAAATTCAACAGAGAAAGTATTCTGCTCATCAATACTTCCTTCTCCTGTTATTGGCTGGGACTGATTCATAATCGGCTGGAGAATGAAGGCATCCTGTCCGTTTATCTTCAGAACCATGCTGTCCTGCTGCATCTGCTGTCCTGTCGTCATGCCGACCGGTGTTATCACAGGGTTCGTATATCCCATTGTTCCGATCTGTGTCCTGATCGGGCTGATTCCCACGTCGGTATCAACAAGCTCTCCGTCTGCAAAAAGATTGCCAAGTGATTCCGGACTGATTTCGCCATCCATGTGAATCGGTACATTTGAAGGATATGAAACCTTGTTTACAAGTGCAAGCTGTGGAACTGAAGCAACAGCTTCCTGAACAGGGGCAGATTTATTTGTGAATTTAGCTGGAAGAACAAAAATTGCCAGTGCTGCCGCCGCTCCTGCAAGTGCATAAACAGCCTTTTTCGGACTGAACGTAAGGACACGCTCATTTTTTGTATGCCTTGAATATGAAAGACGTGCCTGTAGGCGTTCAAAACTGTTGTCCAGATCACGCTGTGAAAGCTCCATGCTCTTTGAGTCACTGCTGAAAACACTGTGCATCATGCGCAGTTTCTCAAGCTTTGCCCTGCACTTCGGGCACTCTGCAATGTGGGCCTCATAGTCAGCTACATAGGCTGCCGGCAGTTCGTTATCGAGATAGATTGAATGAATATCTGTTTCAGGACATGTAGACATCGTCTTCTCCTATCAATTTTATTAACTGTTCCCGCGCACGGAATACCCGGACTTTAACATTTCCTTCGGTAATACCGAGCATCTGGCCAATTTCCTTATAATTCATATCCCCGTATTCACGAAGGACAAGCACTTCCCTAAGTTTTTCCGGCAGCAAATCAAGAGCCGCCTTGACCTTATCAACTGTCTCAGACTTAAGAAGATCCACTTCTCCGCTGTCCATCTGCTGGCGACCCTCATACAAAGCCTTGTGATATGCCTTTGCCTCCCTTGTCTTTCTTTTTGCATAATTCAGGGACGCATTTTTAACAACGCGTATAAGCCAGAATTTGGCATCATCAAGACTTGGGAAAACAAGCTTTTTTTCATTGGCCTTAATGTACGAGTCATGCACCAAATCCTCAGCCGCTTCCTCATCTTCCACAACCCGGAAGGCAACCTTAAAAAGCAGCTGCATCGTGGCATCATACAGTTTTCTAAAGTCATCAGGATCATCACAATGGATTTCGCTGATCTCTTTCTTATCTATTAACAATTCATTTCCTCTTGCGTTACATACAATTATATTAAATTTGTGTTATTTTTTTCTCTCCCATACAGGACCGTTCGGTGTATCAGTAACCACAATTCCGCGGACTGTAAGCTCATCACGAATCTGGTCTGCACGTGCAAAATCTTTGTTTTTCTTGGCATCTGTCCTTTCCTTGACAAGGGCATCAATTTCCGCCGCCTCAGGATCTCCCTCGTGACTGTTTGCTGCAGAACTGTCCGTTCCTGTTACCGCCACGGTCTTCTCAAGAGAGTCAAAGCCGCCCTTTATGACATCCAGACTAAGAACCCTGTCCATTTTCATTATCGATGCCAGGGAAACGCTCGGCTTGACATTTCCCTTACCGCCTGCCTCTTTCTGCATTGCGGCAATTGCAACCGGTGTGGCAAGATCGTTTTCAAGTCCCTCCCGGAATTTTACATAGCTTTCTGTCTCACACTCAATTCCGTTAAGTACCTCAGCAAAATTCTCTTTTGTAAGAGAAAGGCCTTCCTCACTTTTGGCACGGGCTATCAGTTTTGCAATCCGCTGATTCAACGCCGCCCTTGAAGATTTAGCAGAATCCAATCCATTCAGAGAGAAAACAAGAGGCTTACGGTAATGTCCGCCCAAAAGGAAATACCTGTAATCAAGAGGTTCATAGCCTTTTTCTTTTAGGCTGAATCCCTTCTCAGGAGGCATTTCGGCCTGCAGCGTAATAAAGTTTCCAGAGGACTTGGACATCTTTCCGCCCTCAAGAATCAAGAACTCGTTGTGCATCCAGTAGTTTACCCACGGACCTTCCGCACGTTCCTCCGGTGTAAAGCTTCCCTCGCTCTGTGCAATCTCATTTGTATGATGAACCGGAATATGGTCAACGCCGCCAGTATGAATGTCAAAATGCCTGCCCAGGTACTTCATGCTCATGGCAGAGCACTCAATATGCCAGCCAGGATATCCCCTGCCCCACGGACTGTCCCATGTCATAGCCTGATCCTCAAACTTGGATTTTGTGAACCAGAGTACAAAGTCACCGGGATTGCGCTTGTTTTTGTCAATTACGACCACCTTGCGTTTTCCAGCCCCAGCCTTAAGCTCGTCCAGATTCAAGTTTGCAAGCTTGCCGTAATCAGGGTAAGTCGAGATATCGTAGTAGAGGTTTCCGCCTGCCATATAGGTGTGGCCGTTGGCTTCGATTTTCTTAATCAGCTCTATCATGTCGTCGATGTGCTCTGTTGCCTTGCAGATAACGTCAGGGTGCCTGATATTAAGGGCATCCATGTCATCCATGAAAGCCTTTGTATAGAACTTTGACACCTCAAGAACGCTCTGGTGCCTTTCCTCAGCGGACTTCTTCATCTTGTCATCACCGTAGTCACCGTCATCGCTCAAGTGTCCCACATCCGTGACATTCATCACATGCTTTATGTCATAGCCGAGCATTGTCAGGGTCTTATCAAGAGTGTCCAGGAAAACATAGGCACGCATGTTTCCGATATGGGCATAATTGTATACAGTTGGACCGCAGCCGTAGAAACCGACAAATCCTTCCCTGATCGGCTTAAACTCCTGCATTGTGCGTCCCATAGTGTTAAATAAACGTAATCCCATAATTCCTCCGCAATTTCCTGATTGCTACTCGATTTTTTTACATAATTGTGTCATAATATATAATATGTCTTATAGCATACGTGAAATAGGAGAAAATATCAAGAACTCTCCCCTTTTCAGCGGTACAGTTGAATACTCTGTTCCCCTTAGCGATTTGACCACAATGAGGGTTGGTGGACCGGCAGAATTATTCATACGTCCGCAGGATGAGTTATCGGCGGCAATGGCAGTGGCTGTCTGCAGGAGGCAGGGAATAAAGCTGTTTATCCTTGGCGGAGGCAGCAATGTCGTAGTAAATGACGATGGTTTCCCTGGGGCAATAATCGCAAGCCGTTCCATGTCGGGAATCTCCCTTACACCAAAAACCCTGGATGAATTTTCAGCAGAGGATTTCCCGGAAATAAAGGAAGCCGTTACTGTTGAAGTAAAGGTACAAGCAGGAACTCAGATTCAGGAGCTGAACCAATGGTGCGAGAGATACGGAATTACCGGTCTTGAGACATTTGCGGGATTACCGGGAACAGTAGGCGGAGCTGTCTACATGAATGCCCGATGCTACGAAACAGATTTTTCCTCAGTGATTAAATCTGTCAGATACATTGATATTGATGCCATACCCGATGGAATTGAATCAATGTCCACATACAGCATAGATTACGATTCGTTCATAAAAACCTATACGATGTCAGAGGACGGTTCAGACTGGGGGTATAAAAAATCACCGTTTCAGAAGACAAGACGGCTTATAACCCAGGTTACGATGGAATTAAAGGCTCTTGATCCTTATACATGCGGGGGACAGACAGCAAATCCAGCCATTCAGGACTATATCAAGCGGAAAAACCAGATCCGCATTCAGGACAGGCAGGACAAGGGACAGTTCAAGGCCCCAAGCTCAGGAAGCGTATTCAAGAACAACCATGCCTACGGGAAACCAAGCGGTGCGATAATCGATGAGGTCGGCTTAAAAGGCTCGAAAATCGGAGGAGCTCAGGTAGCACCATGGCACGGTAACTTTATAATCAACAACGGTACGGCAAAGGCATCGGATATCAGGCAGCTTGTATCGTTTATTCGCGAAAAAGTGCACGAAAATACAGGTTTTAACCTTGAACCTGAAATAATATTTGTGTAAATCACTTTTTTATCCGATAATCAATTGACAGATTCGATTCTGAAAATTATACTTTTAATTGGAACATATTTTGCAACTTTGTTTGGGAAAAATAGTTTCATATTTATAGAGGGACGTATAAAGTGCTGCAGTTAGCTTTTGTAAATTTTAAACCGAATTCTTACATCCTGGTTGAAGGTACACCTGGTATCGACCGTTTTTTCATCATTCAAAGCGGGAAAGTTAGTTGTTACCATGAAACCCAGGTTCCGGGCTCACAGCCTACTATGCTTGGTCCTGGAGACTTTGTGGGCGTTATTCCGTGCATGTCAGGACACAGCCAGTCAGAGAACGTCATGGCTCTGACAAATGTTGTTGCAATCATGGTTCGCAGGGATCAATATCCTGAGCTCATCATGCGCAATACTCCAGTTGCCATGAAGATTGTACGTGCATTCACCAAGGAAATGCGTGTCTTGAACGATAACCTTACCAAACTTACTCTCAAGAAAACTGTAGCAGAAACTCCGGAGCAGCTTTTTTCCGTAGCACAGTACTATGACAGGGGCGGATTCTCAGACATAGCTATTTACGCATATTACCAGTACATAAAGGCATGTCCTCAGGGCGTGCATATTGAGGAAGCAAAGAAGAAATTCGTTCAGCTAAAGGGAAGGACCCATGCCGTTTATTTTGAAAGTAACGGTGACCTGACCCGCGATTATCCCAAGAACACAATGATTTTCTCGGAAAACCAGTTTGGTGGTGACATGTTCATCATCCAGGAAGGCTCCGTAAAGATTACAAAGGTTGTAGACGGTGAGGAAGTTACCCTTGCCATGCTTAAGAAAGGCGATATGTTCGGTGAGATGGCACTTTTGGAGAACAAGCCGCGCTCAGCCTCAGCAGTTGCACACGATGCATGCCGCCTGATGGTGGTAAACCGCGAGAACTTTGACCAGATGGTAGCCACACAGCCTCAGATGATATCAAGGCTTACAACGATGCTTGCAGACCGCCTGTGGTCAATGTACAGACAGCTTGCAAACACATCACTCCAGCTGCCGAAAGAAAAGATGATAGACATGCTTGCCCTTCAGATTGAAAAGCAGAAGATTACTGTCGTCAAGGGATTCTCATATCAGACAGACCTTACGCCGGAAGATGTCGTTAACCTCTGTGGAATCACACAGCACGACAAGGCACAGGCAATGTCAGAGCTTTACAACGACTCCAACATCAAGTTTGTGGGCGGTAAAATCTATATCCCGGATGTTCCGGAGCTTATCAAGCAGGCTGCATTCTACCGCAAACAGAATGCAAAGCGAGACAAATGAAAAGATTAGTTACGTTAGTTTTAGCATTGTTGATTCCTCTGGGCTGGATTTGTGCCCAAAGCTCGCTTCCAAACGGATATGCAGGCATTCAGCTTGGAATGACAGTTGACCAGGTAAAGGAAGCCTTGCAGAAGGACGGCCAGTTCGGTTACCGTGGAGACAGGGACGTTTCCCTTTTGCCAGGTGAAAACCGCTCAATCATAGAGACTGATACATCACGCACAGCCCCGTACTCTTTCCTGGACAGATGCTGGTTCCAGTTCTATGAGGACAAGCTCTACATCATCACAATCAACATCAAGACCGAGAAAATGGACCACTATTCCGTTTTCAGCACTCTATGCAGCAAATACGGCCTACCCAGCTCACTTAACCCCTCAAAATCTGAATGGGTGAATGACTCGGTGATGATCTCGCTAGAACGACCTCTTTCCATAAAGTATACCGACAAAAAGGTATTCGACAGCCTTACGGAACAGTCCAGAGTTGACAATGCGGTAATCGAGAACAGCCAGCAGCATTTTCTGGAAGGCCTTTAATCAATGAAAAAATCAGCTCATCTCCACATTTTTCTTTTACTGGCAGTGGTATCTTTTTTCTCATGCAGCGGAAAGAAATTCAACCTGCCGGTAAGACAGCTTGTAATATTCAGTCAGCAGGACTCTGGAAACGAGACTGCCCTTTATGTTGACGCAGAGCTTGCCATAAAAGAGGAAGAGCGAAACTACGGCTTTATGAACCGCAAGAACATCCCCGACGGCACAGGTATGCTCTTTGTGTTTGAGAAGGACCAGGTTCTTCATTTCTGGATGAAAAACACACCGCACCCGCTTTCCATCGCATACATCGACAGCACTGGCATAATCACGGACATACTCGACATGACACCGTTCAGCGAGACTTCTATATCAAGCAGCCGCTCAGTACGCTATGCACTTGAGGTTCCACAGGGATGGTACAGGAAAAACGGCATAAAAGAGGGCGACAGGGTTGAATGGGTCAATCAAGATAACGAGGTCCTGCCTCTACGAGGGATAAAGTAATTGTCATTACCGTGCTCGACACGGTAATCTATAAAAGATCATCGGGTCTTGTCCGATGATGACGTCATTCAGCGATTTCTAAATTTCCTTGGACAATTCCTTCAATTCGGCCTTGGCTATGGGGTCGTTGGGATCAATTTCAAGTACTGTAAGGAAATACTGGCGTGCCTCGGCTTCGTTTCCGTTCTTTAGGCTCAAAAATCCAAGATTGCTTATGATTTTCGTGCTGTCAGGATCCATCTGAAGGGCCTCAACCAGTGTATCACGTGCCTCAGAAAGCTGTCCGGTCTCCATCTGGCATATTGCAAGCTCATTCAGCGTGTCAGCGTTCTCGTCCCCTCCCTCGCATTCACGGGCTTTCTCAAATGCCATCTTTGCATCGGAAAAACGTCCCAGACGGCGGAGTCCCCATCCAAGCATGAACCAGGCATTCCATACAGCGGGATTTTCCTGCAGGAAACGGCGTATCTCATCAATTCCCTTTTCTTCCTCACCCCTTGAAATCAAGTCATAGGCGTTGTGGAAATGCTCGTTCTCTAAATTGCGGTTCTGGATTTTCAGGATCTGCTCCTGAGCCTCATGCTTTTTCTCTAGTCCGTTCTCACCCATCTCCTCGTCAGTGGCATCCGCACACAGGGCAAGGAAACTTTCAAATGCACCGCGGGCATCAGCATAGTTTCTTTTCTTGAGGTAATAATATCCCACATTGAAAAATGCATCAGGAATCTCTGGATCTGCATCCATAGCATCCTTGTAATACTGTAGCGCCAGATCATCAAAGGCATCCGCATCCTCTGTCAGATTATTGCGGCGATAGCTGTCTGCCTTCTGATCATAGAAAAGAGCCATGTTCAGTATGATTGCCTTGTTCTCCGGCTCAAGTCCATGAAGTGCCTGCCATATTTCCTCTGCAAATTCCCAGTCCTCATCGCGGGTCTTTAATATCGCGGCCTCCTGAAGCTCCTTTTTTATTGCAGGACGTGCTGAATTAATGACTTTGCGGTAATAATCAAGGTTTGGGTTAGAGCGGTCGTGTACCAGAACCGTAAGAATGCCGGAAAAAATCTGTTCTTCCGTAAGCTGAGAGGGATCGAATATCTCTTCCTCCTGGCCGTCTTTTTTCTGTACTGGAAGAGGAATTGACGTGTCTATCTGGAATGCATCCTTACTGAGCGTAAAATGCTCTGGGAATGTGACAAAATAGACCGACTCCAATGGATTTGAAGAATTCATAGTTTTTTAACCTTAAAGTTCCGGTAAGCTGGATATATCGGGAGAAGCCTGAATTTTTGCAGCCTGAGAAGCCTGAATCTGTGCGGTCTGAGCTGCCTGTACCTGGGCCTGTTTTTCTGCCGCAAGACGTGCCGCTTCCTCTGCCTTGGAGTTCTGGACTGCCAGTGCACGCTGCTCCTTGATTCTCTGTGCCTCTGCCTCTGCCTGCTGTGCAAGCTCCATCTGCTTTGCCTGATTCTCCAGCTCATTTTTCCTGAGTGAAGACAGATAGTTGTTTATGTGAACCTTATACGACAGCGGTAGGGATGCCTCGTCAAATTTTATGCTTACTGCAAAAATATCCTTTCGGCCTTCTACCGGGACTGCCTTTATGATGGTACCTGTAAGCGGAATTGTCTCGTATGGGTTGTCAAATTCAAGGCTAAGCTGAATCAGTTTTCCCACAAGGAACTGAGCAAGACCAAGTACAATGACCTTTGCACCGCCAAAAGACAGGTCACGCAGAATACAGCGTCTGGGCACATTCTGAATGGAAATTACACATTCTTCACGCGGAATACCGAGCTTACGGCATGAATCCGCATTGATTACGATACGGTCTTCACGTCGCCTTACTGAATTC
>JAGADS010000027.1 GCA_017613485.1 Treponema sp. | reverse complement strand
CCTGCCTGATTGAGCCAACCGAAGTTCTGGATGAATGTTCCTTCCTTGTTCTTTGCATAACCGATTGAGAAGATGATTATGTCTCGCTCATCACCCTGTACGTTCTCGATGTTCTTTACAAAAAGTCCGATATCCTCGCCATCTTTTGTCCTCTGCATTTCCGTGCGTACCTTGTCTGCAAATTCCAGATCCTGGGCACATTCCTTGTCTATAAGGTCATCTATCAAATCACGCTGGCTTGTGTTGAACGTAATGATGCCTATCGTCTCGTTGTTCTTCCTGTTTACAAAAATATCCTTCAGAAGTCCCACGATGAATTCCGCTTCCGCCATGTTCCTGCGCTTGTCCCACACGGCGTTTTCCATGCGGTGAACCTGAATCGGCCTTTCTTCGCTTTCGCAGATGTTGGGAGAAACGTAAAGCTGTGCATTGTAGAAGGCATAGTTTGAAAATGCGATGAGTTCTTCGTATTGTGAACGGTAGTGGAAGTTGAGCAGGGTTCCGTCGTACCTGTATTTTGCAAGGTCAAGAAGGCTCTCTTCTTCAAGAGCGGCGGAGATTTCCTCGTCTTCGTCCAGATCATCTTCGTCAAATGTGATGCGTCCTGTTCCAAGGCTTGAAGGCCTTAGCTGCTTCTGGTCTCCGGCAACAATGACTTTCTTTGCTCGTAAAATTGAAGGCAGGCCTTTCTCAACATACATCTGTGATGCCTCGTCAAATACAAGAAGGTCAAAGACACCGATCTGAAGAGGAATAATCTCGGATACAACCTCAGGAGTCAAAAGCCATATCTTGATTCCCTTGAACAGTTCAAAATCAAATTTGCTGATGAACTTGTTTACGCTCATCTTGCGTTTTGATTCAATTGCACGGAGGATGTCGTTCTTGCGTTTTGATTCAGTAAGCATGCCAAGGCTTTGATAAAGAGTATTCTTTAGGTTGTCGCGCGTAATCTTTGTCTTGTTCTGAATGTCCTGGCTTACAGTACGGATGATGTTGGGGAAGTTGTTGATTGTCATCATCGAGTCACGGTGTGATGTCTCAAATTCCATCAGGTGCTTGTAAAGAAGATACTGCATTACTTCTTTTCCTGCATTTATAAGTGAGTTGTCACACTGTCTTTGGACTGCCTGCATGAATGTAAAGAATGATTTTTCCTCTGGAGTGAATGAATCATAAAGAGGCTTGAGCTCATAATATTTTGAGTACTGCTCGACACCTGCAATAAATTCATCAGGCTTTTGGATTATTGCCTTTGCGTTCTGCGGAATCTGAGTGTCAAAGTAGTTTGCTGCAAGTTCCCTTACGGCCTTTTTTGTTTTTCCGCCGGTAAAAAGTTTTGCGATTGCATTCTTCTTGTTGTATTCGTCAATCTGAGGCTTTACTGACTGCCATTGTAGCATCAGCTGCTGAATGTCAAAATCCGTAAGATTGTTCTTCATCTTGGAAAGCAACGGGAATGCCTTGTTCAATGATGTAAAGTTGTCCGTCTGTTCAACTATGTCCTCGTCAGAGAATGTATTAAAGCATTTGGAGAGGACAGGGTAGGTGCACTGCAGAATATCCGGGCTTGCATGCTGGGAGAAGAACTGCTGACGCTGGAAATTTGCTGTTTCGTTGAAATTGATCTTGGGACATTTCAGGTAAAGCTTGTAAGGCTCTAGCTCAAATGAATCTGGTGTATACAGTTCGCGTGAAACTTTCTCAAGTGCATCCAGCTGGTTTTCTATGTCCACGGAGATTGTTGCGGATGATTTCTGCGGTGTGTTTTTACCTGCCTGCATGTGGACGATATCCGACATCTGCTGGTAGAACAGGTTCTTGTTGTTTACGTCATCGATTATCAATGCATATTTTGAAAGCTCACCAAGACGTGAATAGACTACATCAAGTGCTGTCTTTTTCTCGGAGACCATAAGGACAGTTTTTCCTGAGAGTGCCGCCTGAGAAATCAAGCTGGTGATTGTCTGTGATTTACCTGTTCCTGGAGGACCTTCCATTACCAGTTCATCGCTTACGTTGATTTGATTCAAGACTTTTTCCTGAGAGCTGTTCAAATCGTTAATGTAAGAGATGTTGTTTTCCTGAATAGACATGTCATTCGTTGCTTCCTTATCCTCGTTTGCCTGATCGGAGAGGAGGTCGTTAAGAAGTGTGTTGATGATTCCGCTTTCTGCAATCTGCTGGAAATCCTTTTGAATTGAAGATGAGCAGATAGGGAAGTTGCCAAGCACTATTGTATTGTCGAGGTACATTTCCCCTGATTTGTAAGACGGGAATGTGTCTGCCGTGTAATCCTTGAATGCATGGAGCTCGTTTTCTGTTTCAGGTATCGAAATGTCAAGGTCGCAGTTCTTAAAGAAAACTGTGATGTTGTCAAAGAAAGAATCGCGTGCGTTGTCTTCCAATGCTTCCGGAGGCAATGCCTTGTTTATGTTTGCTGTTTTATAATAGGCAAGAATGAGTGTTGTGTTGTAGAGAATGTCCCTGGAGCGGTCAAGAGAAAGCTTTATGCTGGACGGTGACCTTTCTTCGTTTACCGGGAAAAGTGCCAAAGGTGCCCTGATCTCAAAACCGTCTCCTGCAAGCTTACCTTTTACAAACGGATAGGCGATAAAAAGATTGTTCTGTCCTTTTTCGCGCAGCATACGGGAGTTTGCACGTAAAAGAGAGATTACTTTTTTCATTGTTGATTCATCTTTTGAGTTGCAGATCTCTACCTTTTTGCCGGGACCAAGAATTATATCACGCGGGTCTGATTCGGAGTTGAACAGGTCAACTGCATATTTGCTTTGAATCTTGGGCATGTAAAGAAGAT
>JAGADS010000259.1 GCA_017613485.1 Treponema sp. | reverse complement strand
TCCAACTGAACACTCAATTTATTCCGGTGGAAGCTGCTCAGGATAATTCTTTTCTCTCCAGCCCCTTACGTCATCAATGGCAGTCTGGGAGATACGCACGGAGTCGGTACGCATGTATGTGATAAGACCTACGCGTGTTGAGCCTATCTGAATACCCTCATAAAGCTGCTGGGCAATCTGCATGGTCTTTTTTGAGGTGAATCCCAAACGGTTGGCCGCTGCCTGCTGAAGTTTTGATGTGGTGAAAGGTGCCTTAGGACGCACGGTTTTCTCGGTTTCCTTTTTGTCGATGACCACACATTCGCTTCCCTGTATCTCTTTTATGATGTCCTGAACAGATTTTTCATTTTTTAGCTCTGGCTTGCTTTCCTTGTATTGAACAAGCTGGGCGGTGAATTTTGTCTTTCCCTTTACAAAATCCGCATCAAGGGTCCAGTATTCCTCAGGGATAAAATCCTCAACTTCCTTTTCCCTCTCGCAGATAAGGCGCAATGCAACAGACTGAACACGGCCTGCACTAAGACCATTCTTTACCTTCTTCCACAACAGAGGGCTAAGGTTATATCCCACAAGGCGGTCAAGAACACGGCGTGCCTTCTGTGCATTTACCTTTGCCTCGTCTATGTCACGTGGATGCTTTACGGCTTCCTTTATGGCAACCGGTGTAATCTCGTTGAATACTATGCGCTGAATCGGACTCTCGCTTTTTTCTGAAAGAGCATTGTTCAAGTGCCAGGCTATGGCTTCTCCCTCACGGTCGTTATCAGATGCAAGCAGAATCTGAGTTGAATTCTTGGCATCCTTCTGAAGCTCCTTTAAAAGCTTTGCCCTTCCGCGAACTGTTATGTATTCCGGCTGAAAATGATTGTTGACATCTATTGCAAGCCGGCTTTTTGGCAGGTCTATGAGGTGTCCCATAGAAGCCCTGACGGTATAGCCTGAGCCCAGATAGTGCTCGATTGTCTTGGCTTTTGCCGGGGATTCCACTATGACAAGTACTCTTTTTGCCTTTGCACTGCTTTTTGCTTTTTTCACACTTTTCACAGCCATTTTAATACCTCTATTTTTTCCATCAGTCAAACAGCTTCATCTGAGCCTGTTTTATCTGAGTGTCCTGTCCGTTTTCCATGGCAAGGACAAAGTCTTTATAGTTTTTTATCACAGCCGCCCCTTCGGAAACATACGAATCCGCTGAATGGGCAAGCTTGTTCTGAGCAGTTTTAGTCTTCTGCGCTTTCAGGCGTTCAGACTGCACTCTGGAGAATTCCACGGCATCCTTACAGAAACATGCCTCATGAAAAAACAGCTCGCGATTGTAGTCCAGGGCAAAAGAAGCCGTAATCAAAGCACCGCTACCCGGAGGTGCCTGCATGACAAGCGTTTCAGGAGAAAGAGATGCGATAAGCCGGTTTCTCTGTACAAAACGCCAGGGTTCAGCTCCTATTCCGGGAAGATACTCGCTTAAAAGCACTCCTCCGCTTTTTATTATAGCCTCCGCCGTTTTCCTGTTGCCATAGGGAACAACTGTGTCTATTCCGCAGGGAAGAACCGCTGCAGTAACCTGTACCGCCCCGTCCTCACATGCAGAAAGAGCACCCTTATGAGCCCATGAGTCCACACCGTAAGCTAGTCCGCTAATAACAAGCATTCCGTCAAGGGCAGCATCATGGCAGAAATCCCGTGTCCTTTCGGCAGCTTCACGGCATATATGTCTTGTTCCCACAACTGATACAGAGCGTTTGCCAAGACATTCAGGGTTACCCCGGAAAAAGAGCATGTACGGGGGATCATACATTTCCCTGAGCATGGCAGGAAAATCCGGATCCCTGTGAACTGTAGCCGTAATTCCAAAGCTTTCCATAAGCCTTCTGGATATTTCAGCCTGCCTTACACACTCTTTTGCATTCCATGATTTGGGCTTTACAGTCCTTCCTATGATAGAAGAAATCTCCTCTATAGAAATTACAGCAAGAGTGTCCAAACTGTCAAGATTATTCTTTAAAAGATTTTTTTCCCTGAGAGACAAAAAACTGATTGATGCAAGGGCTAAATCCAGGCTATCCCACATATAAACCCGTCAGTTTGAATATAATGCTTCGGTTACTATATGTTTGTTGGCCTCCGCATCCGCAACTTTCTGGGTGCTTGGCTTTAATTCTATGATTTTATCGTAAACGGCTATGGCCTTCTCATACTGCATGGTATCGTAATATGCACGTGCAAGGACAAACATTCCGTCTGAATCCTTTGTCTGAACCGCAAGGAAGTTCTCCAGATATGGAATTGCCTTGTCGCTTTCCTCAAGGGCAAAGACATAAAGGACACCGATTCCATACATTGCCCTGTAATATTTTGGGTCTATGGAAAGAGCCCTCTGATATGACTCCTCTGACACACGCAGATAACGCAGCTTGATTTCCTGAGTCGTACCCTGGGCCTCCACATTCCAGTCTATCGTACTGTTTGCTATATAACCGGCACAGACAGCCAGATAAAAATAGAGGTTTGCATTGTCTGGGTAATATGACACGGCCTTCTGGAAACATTCGTAGGCCTGACCGTACATTTCCTCGTCCAGATAGCGTGTTCCCAGTATTTTCCACCATATTCCTTCCTGAGCCTGGGTTGTAACAAGGTCGATTGCACGCCTGTCGTATTTTTCTATGGCTTCCTTTAGCTCTTCCTTGGTCGTAGGAGAAGAAACGCCCTCTTCCATCTGCTGCATACGCTTTACTGATTTATATGTGTCCCCGCATGAAACTAATGTCATTGACAAAAGAGTTACTGAAACAAAAAGTACAAGTGAAAGCTTTTTCATTTTTCTTCTCCTGAATGCCTGCTTTTATCAGCATGTCCCGGGAAATATCCCCTGTGGTATTCCCGAAGCTGCTCATTGTCTATATGTGTATAAATCTGGGTTGTAGCCAGATCTGAATGCCCAAGTAATTCCTGAACTGAACGCAAATCAGCTCCGCCGGACAAAAGATGAGTTGCAAACGAATGCCTCAATGTATGCACCTTTGCATGAACGCCGCTTTTTTTCTCCAGCTCCTGAAAATTTTTCCAAATACCCTTTCTTGAAAGCATTTCTCCCCTGCAGTTGACAAAAACATAGGAAATCTGCCTTGAACCTACGATATTCGGTCTTACCTCCGAAAGCCACTTCCTGAGCCAGAAAGATGCCTGCTCCCCAAAAGGTACGATACGTTCCTTGTCTCCCTTTCCATGCACCATGATGATTCTCTCGTCAAAATGCACGTTGGACACCAAAAGCCCGGATGCCTCGCTTATACGAAGTCCGCAGCTGTATATCAGCTCAAAAAGAGCCCTGTCCCTGATTCCAAGCGGTTTTGTCACATCTATCACTGCCAGAAGGGAGTCAACCTCCTCTACAGATAAAACAGACGGTAAAAGCCGTGAAGCCTTTGGACGATCCAGTTCGAGTGACAGGTTTTCCTGCCATATTCCCTGCCTTTTTAAATATGCTCCGAATGCCCTGAGAGCAGAAATATCCTTTGCAAGAGTCTGGGATGATGAGCCGTTCTCCTTGCGCCATGCAAAAAAATATATCAGATCCTTGACCTGCACGCTAGAAAGCTCTATTTTTTTTTCTTCAAGCCATGCCAGAAATTCTCTGCACGAAATGCAGTAAGTTTCAGCAGAAAGCTCGGCCCGGCGTTCAACCAGTACAAGGTCATTGTAAAAACCCTGTATCAGCTCAGGCATTGACTCTAAAACACTCATCCTAGTCGTCTAAGGTCAGGTTTATGTTTCTGTTCAATCCGTCCAGCTTGTTTCTCCATACAGCAGGCTGGGTCAAATCATTAGGGTTACGGTTAAAAGAACGTGGAGGTTCATTTCTTGTCCTGTGCTGACTTGCCATTGCCTGTTTCAGCGATTCACCCAATGTAGCCTCCTCATCGGATGTTGTCCCTGAATCAGACAGAAGAGAATCACTATCGCTTTCATTTGCAAAAAGTGAATCCGTATTGACAGCCACCGTACTGAATTTTCCTGTCAGCTCGGTTTTTTCTTCCTTTGGCTCAGACGGAGTTCCATTTACAAGGCGCTCAAAGTCACCGTATGACATGACATTGCTTTTTGCCTTTCTTTCCTGTTCTTCTCTTGCAAGACGAGCCCTGTCCTCATCAGTCGGTTCAAAACCGGTTGCTATGACGGTAACAGAAATCTTGTCCTCCATTGAAGGATCAAGAACCTGTCCCCAGAACAGCTTGAGCCTCTTATCGGCAGAGGCTGTAATATTCCTGATAATCTCTTCAACCTCAACCATAGCAAGGTCTTCTGCTGATGTAATATTGACAAGGATATTGCTTGCACCGTCGATATGGCGGTTTTCCAGCATCGGGTTGGTAATTGCCTTTTGTGCTGCCTCCACTGCACGGTTTTCTCCACCTGCAATACCTACACCAAGGATTGCATCTCCCTGGTTTTGCATGACTGTCTTTACATCTGCAAAGTCGCAGTTTACCACACCAGGTTTTGTAATTATCTCGGTTATTCCCTGAACACCCTGACAGAGGACATCATCTGCCAGTCGGAATGCCTGCTTATAAGACAGTTTTTTATCGTTACCTACGATTTTCATTATCTGCTGATTGGGAATTATAATCAGGCTGTCCACATGCTCACGAAGTTTTTTCAGGCCGTTTCTTGCATATTCCATCCTGATGGCGGCCTCAAATTCAAAGGGAGTTGTAACTACACCAACAGTCAAAGCTCCCTGATCATGTGCAATCTGAGCAACAATCGGAGCAGATCCTGTTCCAGTTCCACCACCCATACCTGCTGTAATTATAACCATGTCGGCACCGCTTATGACTTCTGCGATTTTTTCCTTATCTTCCATGGCGGCATTCTCACCTACCTCTGGATTACCGCCGGCACCAAGACCACCTGTGAGTTCCTGTCCTATAGGAAGCCTTGTTTGTGCATGTGAAACCTGAAGAGCCTGCATATCAGTGTTCAAAACGACAAATTCCACATCGCTGACACCTGCTTCCACCATCCTGTTGACAGCAGAAGAACCACCACCGCCGCAACCGATAATCTTTATAACGGTAGGGCTGGGTGCATGTAAAGCCGTTCCCGTATTATTCTCCACAGACAATTCAATCATATTTCCTCCCAATCTATATCCCATTTTATAATTTTTCAAAAGAATTTCTTAAAGAAAGTCTTGATTTTTGTTCCGACACCTTCCGCAATTGAATTCTCATCATCACGCCTTACCCTGACACGGCGGGATTTTTCCTTACTTGCATTTTTCTTGTTGGCAAGCATAAGTCCCGTTACTGTTGCAAAATCACAGCTCCGGTAAAAATAACTGTTTGTATCTGGAAGACGGCCCATATCAGGACATTCACCGACACGTACAGAAGTTGTACGCCACACACTCTGTGCAAGCTGAACTGCACCCGGCATCAATGCACCGCCACCGGTAAGGACTATGCTTCCGTTAAGCTGCTTTAAGCCTGAATGCAGTACAACCTCGCGTTTTGCCATACTCATTATTTCTTCCATTCGCGGCTGAATTATCTCGCACAGCTCATATCGTGTGGTCTGTTCAGCTGGGCGTGCCCCTATCTCACGGATGATTACTTCCTCGTCGGCTTCAGAACCTTCTATCCAGCAGCATCCGGAATTAACCTTTATCTGCTCTGCATCGGCAAAAGGAATGCCCTTTACCTGAACTATATCATTGGTGACAAAATTACCGCCCACAGGAATTGACGTAATATATGTAGGTGACCCCTTGTAAATGACCATAACGTCTGTGGAATCAGCTCCCAGATCAATGAGGATTGAGCCAAGCTCCATTTCTTCCTCGTGAAGGGTTGCAATGGAAGCAGCCAGGGTTTTCAGCATCACACCGTCAAGATTAAGGCCTGCCCTCTTTACACACAAATCCAAGTTTGAGCAGGCAGTAATTGATGCCGTAACAATATAGACAGAAACATCAAGACGAACGCCAAGGCTTCCGACAGGCTCCTTATATCCTGGTATCTCGTCAATTTTATATTCCTGGGGAATTACATGAAGTGTCTGTTTTCCAAGCGGGATTACAATGGCTCTGGCAGATTCTATTGCCCTGTCCTTTGTGTCATCGGATATTTCCATCCTGCGGTTATGTTTTGTGGTATCAACAGCAACACCAGAAGATGAGCTTCTTCCTTCAACCTGAGAACCGCCTATAGCAGTAAAAACAGATGTAACAATTACACCTGCCATGAGTTCTGCGGCTTCTAGAGTTTCTTTTATTGCGGAGACTGCGGCATCTATATTGACAATAACCCCGTTGCGAAGTCCCTTGGAAGGCTTTTTTGCCGCTCCTATGACCTGCATATGGTTTTCTTCGTCCAGCTGCCCGATTACGCACCGAATAAAACTGGTGCCGATGTCAAGCCCCACAACAATATTACTCAATTTATCCCCCGTACTACTGCTTTCTGTATGAAACCGAACCGTAGCGCAAATCAATCTCCACAACATCCGGCTCAATAGAATTTACAACATCAAGCACAACCATCATATACTTTAATGCGTCTTCATTCAAGGTGTTATCGACCAAAACACGCACATGAGTGTGAATAGGGTATACAACAAGCTCATAATTGCCAAATTCCTTGGGGACCACCTGAATTTCTGAGATTGCGGCAAAATATTTCTGCGGAAGCCTCCTGATTTGGGAAACATGCTCCATAAGGGAACGGTAAACAGTCGGAAGCCTCATTCCCTCCTGAACATTGTCCAACGGAAGCCCTGAAATCAGTGGAATGCTTGTATCTGTTACAACGGAAACCGTATCCGAGGTGAATAAAACACCGTTCTGGTCAATCTGAACAGTAACAGGATGTCCGTCGCTGTATAAAATCGTCTTTGCAACAGCTTCCCTTTCCTTTATGTCAATCGTTACCCTGTCCGGGAAATGCTTGTCGACAGTAACACGCTCTACCTCCGGCATACTTCCTATTACAGAAACAGCCTTTGCAGTATCAAACTGAATCCATGTGCTTCCACCGAATTCACTTACCTTTGACTCAAGTTTCTCCATGGAAATCCTGCTTACACCGGTAAACTGAATGTGAACAGTCGTAAAACCTGGAACAATAACGGTCATTACAATAAGCTCAGCAAGAAGCAGGAATGCTATTACAATTACAAAAACCTTGAGTACGGTTACTTTTTTGTCTTTTTTTACCTTTGTCTTTTTAGCTTTCACTTCCCCAGCCCGCCTTGAATAATCATCAAAAGCAGAAAATGGAATATCCGTATACAAAGCATCACTCATAGTTTTCTACCACCACTCCACCAATAGTCTCGAATTTTGAATTTGATTTTGGATTTTCCTCATAGGTTGAAACATATTCAACATCATCATCATGGGCATGCGAGCAGTTCATGATAAAACCGCACATCGCCATGGTAACAATCAAGGAAGTGCCGCCTGATGAAAAGAACGGAAGAGGAATACCGGTTGTCGGTAAAAATCCGCATACAACACCGATATTGATTATTGACTGCAGCAAAATCACGGTCGTACAGCCAAATGCTCCGTAACAGCAGAACCTGTTTGTAGTTGAAAAAGCGATTAAATATCCGCGCCATGAAAAAAACATAAGCAGGGCAAAATAAACTCCCACACCAAGAAGTCCCATGGCATTGCACCAGCCGGCAAAAATATAGTCAGTCTGAATCTCCGGAATATGAATTGAAGTCAATCCGCTTCCCATACCGTTGCCCCACAGTCCTCCGTTTACTATTGCACGTGCAGCGGCATTCCTCTGATAACCTATTGTAAGCTCAAATTCATCTGGATGAAGATGAGACATAACACGTTCAATTCGATAGGGCTCCATGGCAATAAGGAGGATTACGCATGGAATAGCAAGGATTACAAGAGGAACAAACCAGTTCATCTTTGCACCGGATACAAAGAACATAATTACACCGACAACAAAAATAAAAAGTCCTGTTGAAAAGTCCTTCTGAAGGAAAACTACGATTACAAATGCAAAAAGCCCCAAGAGGGGATAAAGAAAGTTTTTTTCCTCGGTATGAGTTGCTCCAAGATATTTCTCAAAAAGATTTGCAAGATAAAGAACCACGGCAAACTTTGCAAACTCAGAGGGCTGGAATCCTCCCACGTGAGGAATTATTACCCAGCGGGATGCACCATGGCTTGTAGTACCGATTTTTGGAATAAGCGGTAAAAAACAGGTAAGAAAAGTTCCCAGGACAAATACCGGAAGGAATTTTCGGATAATCTTTAGGGGAACAAGTGCCAAAACAATCATTATTACAAAACCAATGGCAGAAAACACAAGCTGTCTTGTAACAAAATAATACTTATCAACAAAAAGACGCTCTGCAGTGGAAGGCGTACAGACAAAAAGCGTAAGAATACCCAATCCCCACAAAATCAATACGGAGATTAAAAAGAACATTCCGTCCCTTTCATGGCTTTCTCCTGGAATTCCCGGCTTAATTCTGAAATTTGACATCAAACCCCCTCCTGAAGCAAAGGAGTAAGCCGTTCAAGCCTCATGCCACGAGAGCCTTTTATAAGCACACAGGATGAATCTGGCATTGCCGTATGAATATCCTGTGCAATCTGCATCATAGCCTCATCACTTGACTCTGGATAATATTTTGCACAAGCCGATGGATTTTCAGAAAGAAGCTTATCATGGGCGGCCTTCATCTCCGCGCCTACAAAATAAAATGCATCCGCACCAGAACGGGCACAAAGCTCTCCGGTCTTTTTATGTGCATCAAATGAAGAGTCTCCCAACTCAAGCATGTCACCCAGAACAAAAACCTTTTTCTCTTTTGTCTCAAGAGAGGATACCAGCTCTATGGCTTTTTCCATTGAATCCGGGTTGGCATTGTAGCAGTCCTGGACAACAGTATATTTTCCATGCAGGACCTCACTGCGTCCGAATGCACCCTCCATTTTTTCAAGACCTGCCTTTATCTCTGAGGCACTCACCCCCAGAAGGCGGGCAACGGCAACAGCTCCAAGAGCATTTTTGTAATTATATGAGCCTGGTAATTTTATGCGGCATTCAACACCGTCAACAGAGAATACTGTTCCTTCAAGACCTTCATCCTTAACGAATTTAACATTCTGATCAAGGCCGTCACCGTAGAACAGTACATTTCCGTCAACTGAATCTGCAAGGAAATCAGCAAAGTCATCATCCCGCGGAATAAAGGCAGTTCCAAAGCTGTTGAACCAGTCAAACACATGTGCCTTTTCCTCTGCTATGGCCTGTCTTGAGCCAAGGATACCGATATGAGCAGTACCAATATTAGTTACAAGTGCAAAACGCGGCTTGAGTACAGATGCAATCTCCGCCATCTCATTTTTTCTGTTCATGCCCATCTCAAAAAGACCGACCTTATGCTCATCCCGGATTGCAAAGACAGAAAGCGGAAGACCTGTCTCGCTGTTAAGGTTTCCCGGATTTGTAACGACATTGTATTTTTGTGCAAGAATTGAAGCGAGTATTTCTTTTGCAGTGGTTTTACCAGACGAGCCTGTGACACCGATGCGTATTAAATCAGGAAAATGCTCAACATACCTTGCAGCGGCTTTCTGCAGGGCATGCATCGTGTTTTCTACCGCTATGAAAATGACAGATGGATTTGCCTGTGAGAGACTTGTAAAGAATTCCGGGCGTTTTTCCCATGAAGACATTGCAATGAAGACAGCAGCCGCTCCTTTTTCAAGAGCCTGTGGAATGTAGTCATGTCCATCCTGTTTTTCTCCAAGAAGAGGAACAAAGAGAGTGTTTTCCCTTACATTCCGGCTGTCCGTCTGAACATCCGTAAAAAAGAATTCCCCCGCTCCAAGAACATGAATACCACCGGTCGCCTGCAGAACCTCATCCAAAGCCAGCAGCGACTTTCCACCGTTTGCACCACTCATTTGACAGTATCCTTCATCTCAACACGAATTATCTCATCAGTCTCCGCTTTACGCATTCCAAGCTCTTCTGATGCAAGACGCTCAATCCTGTCAGCAGAAGACAAGAGGCTTATGTCTGTTATCAGTTTTTTGTTTTCCTCAATCAGTTCTGACTGTTTTTCCTCCAGACTGATGACCTGTTTTCTTAAATCTGAGTATTTACGGGCCTGAACGGCATCGATCATGAGCATGGCTGGAATTGAAATGGCAGCAAGGCATACAAAAACTATTCTTATGACAATTCCTACTTTTGACATCAAATACCCTCCACACCCAAAAGACGCATTTTATCAGCATCCCGTATTTTTTTAACCACACGCAGTTTTGCACTACGTGACGGTGAATTTTCCTTTATTTCTTTCTCTGTCGGCAGCACCGCTTTACGGGTTAAAATCTGTGCACAAGGCGTTCCCCCACATTTACATACAGGAGCTTCAGGGGGGCAGACACATTGTTTTCCGAGATTACGGAAATAGTTCTTTACGATTCTGTCCTCAAGCGAATGGAACGTAATCACGCCCATTTTTCCGCCCTCTGCAAGCACGTTAAAGGCATTGTGCAGTGCATCAGGCAGTCTCTTCAGTTCGGAATTAACCCGGATCCGAAGTGCCTGGAAAGTCCTGGTAGCGGGGTGTATTGGCCCGTACCTGTACTTTGACGGAACAGCATCGTAAATGATGTCTGCAAGCTCTTTTGTAGAACTGATTCTACCCGTTCTGCGTGCCGAACAAATAGCCGACGCAATCCTGCGGGAGAATTTTTCATCCGAGTACAAGTAAATCATGTTCGAAAGCTCTTCTTCCGGCATGTCATTTACCAAGTCCCCGGCGCTTTCTCCCGCAGATGGACTGAGCCGCATATCAAGTGCTTCATCATGTCGAAAAGAGAATCCCCTCCCACTTCGCTCATAGTGAAATACACTAATACCTAAATCAAACAAAATGAGATCAGGACGGCGTTTTTCCATCGGATATTCGCGGTAAAAATCATCGAACCATCCGCTGTAGAATTCCATCCGGCTCCCAAATTGAATAAGCCGCTCCCGGGCGCGTACCTGAATGACAGTATCTGCATCAATGCCTGTTATATGCAGACCTGGATATCTGGAAAGGAAATTGAAAGAATGTCCACCCTCACCTAGAGTTGAATCAACCATGAACGCATCATTCTCATACGGTTCCCCAACCGGAGAAAGATAATCAAGGCATTCATTCAGCAATACAGGTGTATGAACGATTTCCACTCACTTCTCCCACCACTCTAAACGGCACACCCCCCGACGGCCGTAAGTTTTAACAGCGCATCCAGACGCTGCATCATTCTGTTCTCCCACCCAGACTCCTGGCAACAGAATGGGCACTTCGAAAAACTCATTTTCAATGATTTTTTCGAATGCCTGTCGAGTTTAAAAGCCCCAAATTATGGGCTTTTAAACGTCGCATTTTCAAAGTTACCTCGAAAAACTGAAGTTTTTCAAGGTTGCCAATTACAAAAGTATGTCACGCATACTTTCAATTGCCTCCTGGACCGATGAAGCAGATTCCTCATCAAACTTCCTGAATACGGCGGCATCCCAGAGCTCCATATATTTGTTCATGCCAAATATAATGCACTCACCGCCACATGACAGGGAAGCAAAGTCCCGGAGTGTTTGAGGAATAGAAATTCGTCCTGACTTATCAAATTCGATTTTCTGAGCAGGTGCAATAAAGCGACGCATGACCAGACGTTTTTGATTATCAAAGATAGAAGCAGAACCCATTATCTTCTCGGTAAGGGCCGCCCATTCCTCGCAAGTAAAAAGCATGAGACAGTGGTCAAGACCCTGCGTAACGATGAGCTCATTCTGCTGCAGAACAGAACGAAGCTTAGACGGGAAGGAGCATCTGCCCTTGTCATCTAACGTAATGCTGTACTCACCAATAAGCATATCCATGCCACTACTCACCACTTTTCCCCACTATTTCCCACTTGATTCCATTTTACCCCTTTTTTAGATAAAGTCAAGAAAAAAAATGCCGATAATTAAATTTTTTTTAAATTTTTTTTACTTCTTGAATTTTTAACTCTAAAATTGTATAGTTAAAGCATGATAAACACCTTGAACGAGACACATCTCCACAAAACCCTAAAAACGCTCTATTCCATTGAGAATGACGGCAGCATGACGGAGGCAAAGGCTGGAAAATACATTGCGGATGTGCTCACAAAAGAAGGAAACGTAATAGAGATACAAACTGGAAGTCTTTCGCATTTACTTACAAAATGCATGTATTACATATCCGAGAAACGAAAAGTCACCGTGGTTTATCCCCTTGCAGTAACAAAGACAATCGAGACCACTGATGAAAACGGGAAAACCACAAGGCGGATAAGCCCAAAGAAACAGAGCATATACAGCATATTCCGAGAGCTTACGGCACTATGTCCTGTTCTCCTTGACAAGCATTTTACACTGGAAGTCCTTGAGGTAAACATCACGGAGGAAAGGATTAAAACAGCAGAACCCGTGCAGTCAAAAAACAGGCGGAGGCGCTTTCCCAGGCAATGGCAGAAAAAAAACAGGCGGCTTGAAGAAATCACGGCAAAACATGTATTTCACGGCAAAAAAAGCTATATGAATCTTTTCCCCAGGGGACTGGCCGATTTGTTCCTATTCAGTGATTTTTACAATGCGTTGATTTTGAATGCAAGAGTGCGGAAAGATGAGGCAAGACTCATGCTATGGGTGTACACACACATGGAACTTATTGACTTTATGGGAAAACAGGGCAGGTTCAACACTTATTCAATAAGCAAAATAAAAAAAAACTCCGCAGATTTCTCCACGGAGTTAATTCAAGGTTAATACATTATCGGCTTATCACCATGCATCATCCATATCGTCAGGATCCCTGTTCTCTACATCATAGAGGTCAGTTACTGCACGGATGTCATCAAAGTAGATGTAATATGAACCCTGTGCTTCCATCGGGTTGCAGTCTACACGGAATCCTACAATGCGAAGACCAGGCTTGTTGCCATAGTATACGCTTGACTGAATGATACCGTGAACTCCATCCGGTGTCGGCGGGAT
>JAGADS010000258.1 GCA_017613485.1 Treponema sp. | reverse complement strand
CCGACTTCAAACGGTTTCGTTATTATATCAAATTTATTAAGTTTTTCAAATGACTTGAATCCGTTTTTCGCACTGATCAACTCTGCAATCTCTGACTCAATCAGCTTGTTTATCTGCTCTGTCTGAACCAACTGCTCGTATGACTGATGTGCAACATTGTTTTCCTTTGCATAGGTCTCGATCTCTTCCTGACTCGGCAAAATCAATGCGGTAAGATAGCGCTGGTCTTCTCCCTTTTCGTTTGTACCGAATACAATGGCAGTCTGAATGTACTGTGATGTTGCAAGCTTCTGCTCAATCGGAATAGGCTCGATGTTTTCTCCGCCCATAAGAACGATTGTATCCTTTTTACGTCCACGCAGCTGAATCTCGTTGTCCACTGTAAGGCGTGCAAGGTCTCCTGTGTCAAACCATCCGTCCTTGTCTATTACCTTTGCAGTAAGGTCATCCCTCTTGTAATATCCCTTCATGACCGTCGGACCCCTTACCTGGAGGGAGCCTTTCTGTCCCCTTGGAAGAACCTTGCCGTCATCGTCAACTACACGGATCTCAACACCGCGGATTGGAGTTCCAACTGTGTGCATGACTGGATCTGCAATAGGACGAACGGAAATAATAGGTGCTGTCTCTGTCAAGCCGTAGCCTTCCACAACCTTGATTCCTACTGCCCAGAAGAAGCGGTCGATGTATGCCGGATATGCACCACCTCCTGCGATTCCTGCACGGAAATTCTTTCCGACAAGTTTCTTGATTTTGCGGAAGACAAGGAGCTTTCCCAGAAGACGTGGTGGATATAGCAATAACCATGGCAGCACAAGAACAGGCCACCATAATCCCAGATGGTCGTGTCCGAAGCGTGCCTTCTTTCTTCTTAATTTTACATCGATTGCACACCAAAGCTGTGATTCTGCAACAAAGAACTTGAACATTGCAAGAGTGATTCCTCCTGCCTTGCGCATTTTCCTCATTATACCGTCGTAGATTGCCTCGAATACACGAGGAACTGCCGGTAAAAGATGCGGATTCATTTTCTCCATGTCGGCAAGAAGTATTGAACCTATCGGACGGCTGTAAACCATTGAGCCTGCCTGACTGATAATGACATATTCAACCTCACGCTGGAAAACATGCCATACCGGAAGGATGCAAAGGCCTTTTTCTCCCGGGTTCAGGAAGATTCTCTCATCAACATCATCAAGCTGGGCAATGAAGTTTCCGTGTGTAAGCATTACGCCTTTTGGTGTACCTGTTGTTCCGCTTGTGAAAATGATTGTCGCAAGATCATCCCACTGTCCCTTGTCCAGTTCCTGCTCGACTACATCAGGATGCATTTTCCTCCATTGATGTCCGTTTTTGACAAGATCCTGAAACTGATAGAATCTTATGCCCATCTCCGCGGCACGCTTGACCTCATGCTCATCAACAGGATCAAATGCAATGATGGCCTCCATTGTGGGAACCTTGTCCTTGATGTTCAAAAGCTTTTTTACCTGAGTCGTGTTCTCCGTGATGATGATGTGGCATTCTGCAAACGAAAGAATATATGAAAGATCAGATTCCGTTGCGTCGCATCCACGTGGTGTATCTACACAGCCCAATGCAAGAAGAGCCATGTCTGCCTGCTGCCATTCCTTGCGGTCATCGCTTATGAGTCCGATTCTTTCTCCGCGGGTAACACCGTGCTCCATCAGGGCACCTGCAAAATCCAGGACATTCTGGTACATCATGTGATAGTTTGTGGGGATAAAATCACCCGTTTTTGTCCTTGAATACTGAGCGTTGATTTCCGGGTATTTCTCTGCAATTTTACGAAGCATTTTCGGCAGTGTCTGTTCAATAACCATAGGTACCCCTTTTTGATTTTGACAAAATAATAAAAAATGTAAGATTACCGTAATTATAAATAGTCATTTTACAAAATTCAATGAAAAAATATGGAAAAATCAGCAGAATTTATCAAAAAAGTCGCAATAATCCAATAATAGTTCTGAAAATTCCTAGTGGTATTTTTAAGTTTGCCTTGAGAAATTCTATTTTAACTGGTATAATTTTAATAATACGAATTGAAATTCGATGGCAGCTTTGCCTGAATATCTTTTTTTTACAGGAGAACCCTATGAAAAAATCTCTTCTTGGTCTGACAGTTTTAGCTTTTATAGCAGCTGTTTCTTTTACATCATGTCTTTCGCTGGAATCTTCTAACGGAACAGTCAAACTTTCCTCACCGACAAACGGAAATTCAACTACAGTAACAATCAAGCTGGATGATAACTGCCCTAGCGATGATTATGCAAGATTGGCACAGATTGCATTGAAGACTGCAAACAAAAACTATCAGTCTGTAGTAACTTTCTCTTATCAGGGAACACCAAACCTTTCTTCAATAAAGCCGGTTTCAACATACTATGCAAACTGCCTTGCAATCAATCAGGCACTAAAAGACGGTCATGGAAAAAGCACGCTTACATTCAATACGGCAAAAGACGGCAGCGGAGCAACACTTGATTTCTCAAACTCAACTGCCATCATCAACTCCTTGCTTACCATGGCACTGTACAATTACACCAACGTATACGCCATCTACAAGTTCTAGGCCTGACTAAAACCGGACGCGGCATGAAATCGGGAGATGGTCTGAATAGCCTTTTCCCGAGTATATCATGTAGCGTTCCGGAATATGGG
>JAGADS010000257.1 GCA_017613485.1 Treponema sp. | reverse complement strand
TTCGGACCACGTCCACTCAACTTCCTTGCTTGTAACGCACCAATCAAACAGCTTTACAACATCGGTGTTGAAATTGAAGAAAACTCAGAACTTGACTTGTTCGAATCATTCAACAAGCACGCAGGCGACGCTCGTATTAAGGAAGTTGCTGCTGATATGGCTAAGGAACTCGGTGCTGGTAACAAGAAGCCTGAAGTTCTCGAAAAGCTTGCTCAGTATGAAATCACATTGCTCGACTGGGTTGAAGCTCACCGCGGATACCGTGAGTTCGTTGCAATTGCAGGAAAGTGCTGGCCAGCATTCCAGACACAGTTCGGATTCGTTCCTTGCTATGTAAACAGCCGCCTTACAAAGATGGGTATTCCGGTATCCTGCGAGGTAGATATCTACGGTTGTCTCTCTGAGTTCATCGGTACAGTTGTTTCTGACGACACAGTTACATTGCTCGACATCAACAACACAGTTCCACAGGACATCTACGACGAGGAAATCAAGGGCAAGCACGGAACTTACACAATCAAAGATACATTCATGGGCTTCCACTGCGGAAACACAGCATCTACAAAGCTTTCGTTCTGCGAGATGAAGTACCAGCTTATCATGGCACGCGCACTTCCAATCGAAGTTACAAACGGAACTCTGGAAGGAGACATCGTACCAGGACCAATCACATTCTACCGCCTGCAGTCAACTTCAGACAACATCCTCCGCGCATACATTGCACAGGGTGAGGTATTGCCGGTTGCAACACGCTCATTCGGTGGTATCGGTATCTTTGCAATTCCAGAGATGGGACGCTTCTACCGCCATGTCCTTATCGAGAAGAACTTCCCGCACCATGGTGCAGTTGCATTCGGTCACTTCGGAAAGCAGCTCTACGAGGTATTCAAGTATATCGGCGTAGCAGTTGATGAGATCGGATACAACCAGCCTAAGGGAGTACGTTACCCGACAGAGAACCCATGGGGATAACTCGTCATCCCGAACTTGATTCGGGATCTCTGTGAAATAAACCCTGAAACAAGTCCAGGGTGATGTAAAAGAAAAGCCGTCCTTCTTTTGAGGGGCGGTTTTTTAATTGTTTTCTATTGAACAAAACCTGTTAATCTGCTACTATAAGAAGAACTGTTATACTGTAACTATTTTGAGAGAGAACTTTTTTTATATGTAGGGCCGCATGGCGGTGAATTTTTTCAGGAGAACAGGAATGAAACGTTCTAAAGTATTTTTAATTGTTTTCTTTGCATTTACAGCAATGACAGTTTTTGCAGAAAAAGCTACGGTTGATTCAGTCTGCATGTCTCTTTCCTCCCACAAAGTGACAACAGGTTCATTTGTTCAGGAGAAAACTAACGGGAAATCCAGTCGCGTATTGAAATCAAACGGTACTTTTATCCTTTCACAGGATGGGGTAGGACTTTCTACCATAAAACCACTAAAAACTTTCCAGGGAATAACACAGACGTCGGTAATTAAGACAACTCCGGATGGAAGCCGTTCAGTTATTGATGTTTCCAATAATCAGATGTATAAGAGTATTTCTCAGATTGTTATTTCACTTTTCAATGGTGATAAGTCTGAGCTGGAGAAGAATTTTACCATTCAATTTGATGCCTCCGATACAAATTGGCAGATGCTGCTTACTCCAAAAGACAAGACAATAGCATCTTCTGTTGGAACAATCACATTGGGCGGTTCTTCTTCAGGAATGATTTCTTTTGATACTTTAATTATTGACAATGCATCTGGCGGGAAAGTCTCGTATACTTTCTCTGAACAAAAGTATAAAGAGGTTCTGTCAGATGCAGAAAAAGCCCTTTTCGCAAGGAAATAGAATTTTTGTTACCCTGTGGGCAGTTTTCCATGGGGTAATTTTTCTGGCATTTTTGCTGTCATTTGTTTTTGGTAAAAAGCTGAATATTGACAGCGATCTTTTCCACATGCTTCCTACATCAACTCTTGGGCCTGTAATGGGAGAGGCTGATGAAAGACTGTCGGATGCAACTGCTCAAAATGTTTTTGTTTTGGTTTCCCATGAGGATTTTGAAAAAGCCAAAGAAACCGCCGAAAATGTATACAATCAGTTAAAGGACAATTCATTCTTTACCTCACTGACTCTCTATGCTGGTGACAATACAATCAGAACAATTGAGGATTTTGTCCATCCATACCGCTGGAACCTGTTGAATGATGATGTCATACAGGAACTGTCAACACAAGACGGTTTGAGCGAATTTGCTGAGAATGCCGCTGTAAAGGCCTACAGTTCCTTTACAATGTCTTCTCTTGACTATCTTGATGAAGATCCTTTCCTTCTTGATGATGAGGCTGTAACGGCATATTTGGGGGCTATTCAGGAAGCTGGAACGGCAATGACTGCAAAAGACGGTGTTCTTGCATCTGAGTATCAGGGCAAATGGTATGTCATGATCCGCGGTACACTGAGTAAGGAAGGCGGTGCCATAGCAAGCAGCAATAACGGAATAACGTCAATTTACTCGGTGTGTGGGCCTCTGGAAAAAGACGGAATACGTTTTGTCTATTCAGGAACGGCTTTCCACAGCCATAAAAACTCAACTTCTGCCCTAAAGGAAATAAGCGTAATTTCAACGATTTCACTTGTCATTGTGATATTGATTTTGCTTTTGATTTTCAGGAGTGCATTGCCTCTTGCTGTATCGGTAGTTTCTATTTTGGTGTCAGTGAGCACTGCATTTGCAGCAACGCATTTTGTTTACGGCGGACTTCATATACTGACACTTGTACTTGGAACCTCACTGATAGGTTCATGCATTGATTACAGCCTGCATTTCTTTGTAAACTGGAAGGCAAATAATGCTCTTGATTCTGGTGCCGCTGTCAGGAAATTTTTATTCAAGGGACTGACTCTTTCTCTTGTATCAACGGAAATATGCTATTTTATACTGATTTTTGCTCCTTTTGACTTACTCAAGCAGATGGGCGTATTCTCCATGACAGGTATAATGAGCTCGTTTCTTTCTGTGATCTGCATTTATCCTTTGTTCAGGGTTCCTCAGGAAAGCAAACGTAAAATACCGCTCATAAAATATTACAGGCATTCAACTCTTGCTCGGAAAAAATATCTTACACTCACAGTAAGCTGTATTCTTATAGTTTTGACTGGAGTAATAATAGCCGTTCATCATAAAAATCTGCGGATTGAAAATGACCTGAACAAGCTGTATACGATGGAGGGACGGTTAAAGGAAGACAGGCAGACTGTAGCCGACATTACCCAGTATAATCCTGTGGGATGGTTCATTCTTCATGGAAAAACAGAGGAGGAACTGCTTCAGACGGAGGAATTTGTCTGTGCTAAACTTGAAGAGCTGGGGCGTGGAAAAGCCGGTGGAGGATATCTTGCTGTAAGCCGCTTTATTCCTTCAATAGAGCATCAGAAAAAATCCAGGGCAGCATCAAAGAAACTTCTTGCTCTTGCTTCTGAACAGTATCAGATGCTTGGATATGAGGAAGGAGAGGAACTATATCTTGACGAGGAGTTTGATTCATCAGAGGAGAATTACCTTTTGCCGGGTGCTGAGCTGCCTGCCGCGGTTTCTTCAATAGTATCGATGCTGTGGCTTGGACAGATAGAAGGTGAATATTATTCTGTCGTAATGCCTGTTACGAATATGGCCGGTGATGAGTATGTAAGGATAGCGTCAGAGAGAAGCGATTCGGTTATATACGAGAACAAGATTAAGGATCTAGGTCTTGGCCTTGATCATTTGACCTTGATTGTCATCGTCATGTTTGCCATTGCCTATATTCTTATACTGATTGTTCTTAAATTCTTCTATAAATGGAAGCATACACTAAAAATCGCATCCATACCGCTCATAAGTGTGCTTGTGATTCTGGCTGTGAACATGGTGATCGGTCAGCCGGTTGAATTCTTTGGATTAACAGGAATGATTCTTGTGTTCGGTTTGGGGCTTGATTATATTATCTATATGATAGAAAATATAAAGCGGGAGAAAAAAGGTCTGGTTCAGAATGAGACACCAAAACTTGAACCGTTTGCCATTTTGCTTTCGTTTTTAACTACGGCATTGTCCTTTGGGGCTTTGGCGTTCAGTAATTTTGTACCGGTTCATACAATCGGGCTAACGATATTCTTAGGCTTAATTAGTGCATTTGTATGTACTTTATTTTAAAAAAAATTGGGGAGAAAAACGTATAAGGGGTTTCTTTATGAAAAAAGAAAAAAATGCATGGTTGATTGATTTTTGTTTAAGCTGGGTTGGAAGAAAGTATTCCAAGCACTTGAACAAAGCGGCTAAAAATTGTAAGGCAACAGAAGAACAGACCCTGCGTGGAATTCTGGAGTTTGCAAAGGATACGGAATGGGGAAAGGCTCATAATTATGCAGAGATTCTTGAGGCTCCAAACGGCGAGGAACTTTATGCACGCTGGCAGAAAAATCAGCCTGTATGTGATTACGAAGATTTCCGTCCTTTTATTGAAAGACATAAGCATGGCGAGGAGAATATCCTGTTCCCCGGTAAGCCGATGATGTATGCAACAACAAGCGGAACCACCAAAGAACCAAAATGGATTCCTATTACCGAACGCTATTATACCGAAGTCTTCAGCAAGATGACAAAAGTGTGGCTTTATACATTCATGATGCACAGGCCTAAGGTATTCTGGGGAAAATGTGTATCTATCGTTGGTAAGGATGTTGAAACCCATGCACCTGACGGAACTGTATGCGGCTCTGTTTCTGGTGTTACACAGCGTGATTGTCCTGATTTCATCAAGTGTCTTTATTCTGCACCGCGTTCAATTTTTGGAATTTCAAGCTATCGTGCAAGAAACTATGCATTGATGAGGACAGGAATTGAACAGAACGTTACCTCAATGGTTGCATGTAATCCTTCTACAATACTTGAGCTTCAGAAAACAGTTGATGAGAACTTCGATGAGATGGTAAATGATATTGAGAAAGGAACACTGTCAGCAAAATACGAAATAGAGCCGGAGATCCGTGCTGAGCTTGAAAAGTTCTATACTCCAAATCCAGAGAGGGCAAAGGTTCTGCGTGAGTTAAAGGCAAAATACGGTCAGGTTCTTCCAAAGTATTATTGGCCTGATTTTCAGTTCCTTACTACCTGGAAATGTGGCAATACACATGTTTACATGGATAAATTCAAGGGTTATTTCCCGTCTGAGATGCTGCATCAGGAATTCGGATATTTTGCATCTGAGTGCCGTGCAGGTCTTGTCATGAACGGAAAGGATGATACTGTACCGTTTACTCATTATCATTTCTTTGAGTTTACAAGTGCTGACGATATGGATAATCCAAATCCGAAATTCTACCAGCTGCATGAGCTTGAGGTAGGTAAGCGTTATCTTGTTTACATTACGACTTATTCTGGCCTCTATCGTTACAATATGAATGATATGATTGAAGTAACCGGACATTACAATACGATTCCAACATTCCAGTTCATTCAGAAAGTAAACGGTATAATCAGCATGACTGGAGAAAAAGTCCACGAAAGACAGTTTATGAGTGCTGTGGCAGAGGCAGAGGAACAGTCTGGAATTAAAACCCGCTTCTATGTTGGCTTTGCTGATCTAGATAATTCCCTGTACCATTTCTATTTTGATTTTGTTGAATCAGGTATGACACAGGAGAAAACTCAGGAGTTTGCAAATCTTGTTGATGAAAAACTCAAGAAGATAAATGTTGAGTATGAGTCAAAGAGGGATTCTTTCCGCATCAAGGAGCCTGTCGGACATCTGCTTAGGGAAAATGCCTTTGAGATGTACAAGATGGCAGCTTTGGAAAAAGGAGCAAGAGACGGTCAGTTCAAGATGAATCTTTTGATGCAGGATGAAAAGCGTCACGAAATGTTCAAGGAACTGGTACAAAAATAAAAATGGCTTCTGCGATTAAGGCTGTAATTTTTGATTTTGACGGAACCTTATATGATTACTCTTTAATATGGCTAAGGCTGATTCTTAGTGAGTGGTGGCATCTGTTCAGGATCAGGGCAGACCGTGTTGTCCGAAAAGGGCTTCGCGGGATGGACTTTGGTTCTGCAGATGCCTTTGACAAAGAGTATAAAAAACAAATGTCCAGAGTTACCCACTTATCGGAAGAAGAAACCATCAAATGGTACATGGATACCTATTTAAAAAAGACAATGCTCAAGGTTCTAAAACGAAGCTATAAAATCCGTGATAATTTAAAATCCTTTATTGCAGGCATGAAGGAAAAAGGCATAGCTATGGCAGTTGTGTCTGATTATCCGCTGGTAGAGGAGAGGATGCTTGCTGTCGGTATGGATCAGGAATTACTGGATTGCTTTTCTAAAATCTGTTCTGCACAGGATTTTGGATGCCTTAAACCCGCAAAACGAATTTTCAGCGAGATTGCAGACTCCCTTGGTGTTAAAAGTGAAGAATGTATTGTTGTCGGAGACAGGGATGATACTGACGGAGAAGGTGCAAGAAAATCCGGCATGAAGTACATTCAGATTACGGAAAAAAAGCGTAAAGTCACTGGCCAGATTATGCGGTGGCAGGATTTTACATCTTGGGCAGAAAAAGAATTCAGCTTGGATTAGTCTCCAAGTTCTTCCCATCCGTTCTGTTCGATTCCAGCCATATTACACACAGACTGATGTGCCTCGTGCAGGAGTTTACGTGCGGCATCTTTTCTGGGAAGGTTTGTGTCCGGTAATAAGGGTTTGCCAATATTTACAGTTGTAAGCGGATGTTTGACTCCAAGCAGCTTATAGATGCCTGTAGGTTTACGGTATGTGATTGCCATTGGAACAACAGGAAGATTGTATCTTATAGCCATCGAAAAAGACCCCAGCTTGAACGGTCTTATTGGTTCGTACCATTCCCACCTGCATGATTCAGGGAAAATGTGAATCCATTTCTTTTTGGCATGAAGTTCATCAAAGGCTTCCTTGA
>JAGADS010000256.1 GCA_017613485.1 Treponema sp. | reverse complement strand
GAAGGCAATATCTGGATTGCAACGGACAGAAACGGAGTAGGAAAGCTTACACACGGCCGATTCCGCATGACAAAGCTGAAGACATCCGTAAATGCCATAGCCCAGGATTTTGAGAACAGAATGTGGATAGGAACAGATGATGGACTTCTGTGCTATGACGAGAATGACTACAAAATTGAGAATGAACTGACGGAAATGACAAAAGGCATCCGCATCCGCCATGTTGGAATAGCAATGAACGGAGATGTTCTTGTAAGCTGCTACACTGAGCCAGGTCAGCTCCGTTACGGCAAGGATGGAATTCAAAGCTGGACAATAAAAGAAGGCCTTTGCGGAAACAAAGTACGTGTCGCAATAGAGACAAAACCCGGTGAGCTTTATGTAGGTACGACTACCGGATTGGGCATAATCCACAGTGACGGTACAATACGCTCATTCAGACAGCCTGATGGTCTTGAGAATGAATACGTGATGTGCATCTTCAAGGATTCAAATGACGTTGTATGGGTGGGAACTGACGGTGGTGGAATTTATCTTTTCAAGGATGAGAAGATTATTGCCCACATTGATTCCGAGACAGGTCTTGCCGGAAATATAGTTTTCAAGATAATTCAGGACAGGGATCAGTCATACTGGATTTCAACCGGCTCTGGAATTACATGCATTCCTTCATACGACAGCACAACAGGCGTACCGGCGGTGACTTTCAAAATCGCAGCAGATTCAGGTGTGAACTCTGATTCCGTATTCCAGCTTGTTCCTGACAACGAAGGAAACATGTGGCTTATCAGTAACCACGGTGTTGCATCTGTTCCATTCTCTGAGTTGACGGATTACATCAACGGAAACACAAAGCTTCTTGACGTCAAGTATTACACCCAGAATGACGGTCTTGATTCAGATGGCCCTACGTCAACTGCCGTGAGTATATGTGATAATCAGGGACGTATGTGGTTTACAATGGTGGACGGAATTGCAGTTTACGATTCCCTCAAGAAGACTCATGATACTGTCATGCCGCTTGTCTGCATCGAAAGCATAAAGGTAGACAACAAGGAATACAAGAATCCAAACGAGGATATAATTCTTCCCCCAGGAACAAAACGTCTTGAGATAAAATACACAGGACTGAGTTTTGATGCACCGGAGCGAATCCATTTTATACACAAGCTCAGTAATTTTGAGGATGATTTCTCTGAGCCTTCGACAGCACGAATGGTCTCATACACGAACTTAAAGCCGGGAAAACATGTCTTTACTGTATTTGCGATAAATGGAGAGGGACTTATGTCTGAGGAATCTGAGAGTTCCCTCTTTGTTCAAAAACCTTATCTTTATCAAGTTCCCGCTTTCTGGATTGCAATAGCAGTTCTTTTGGTGACGGGCGTTCTCCTTTTGTTCTACATGAAGCAGCGTGCAATGGCAAGGGAAAACATGAGGCTTGAGAAAATGGTTAATGAGCGTACTGCAGAACTTGCACAGGAGAAGGAAAAATCCGACCAGCTTCTTCGTGCAATTTTGCCTGACAAAATAGCAAAGGAACTCAGGGATGATGTTCATTCTCTTGGTGAAAACTTTGCGGATGTAACGCTCTTGTTCTCTGATATCGTCAGCTTTACAAAAACCTCAAGCGGTCACACTGCCGAGGAAATTGTATTCTCCCTTAACAATCTTTTCAGCCGTTTTGATGAAAGGGCAAAGAAAATGGGTGTAGAGAAAATCAAGACAATCGGAGATGCTTACATGGCGGCATGCGGTCTTCCTACACCGAATCCAGATCATGCAAGGATCATGGTGGAATTTGCAAAGGGTATGTTCCAGGATCTTAGGGAGTACAATGAGACTGCCAACATTCCGTTTAACATGAGGATTGGCCTTAACTGCGGACCTGTAAATGCCGGAGTTATCGGTAAGACAAAATTCCAGTATGACGTATGGGGAAACACTGTAAACGTCGCAAGCCGTATGGAAAGCAATGCAAACCCGGGAAGAATAAGGGTCTCACAGTCTGTCTATGACCACCTTAAGGGAAGTGACGTAAAGTTCTCCGAGGGAATTGAATGTGATGTTAAAGGCAAGGGACATATGGTCACCTACGAGATTGAGGATTAGGACATGGAGCTGAAAATGAAAAAAAATAATTCTTTTACAAATAAAAAACTGGGAAAACTGCTTTTTACCTGCATTGTTCCGGTTTTTCTGAGCATATTTGTTTTTTCCTCTTGTGAGAAAATACATCATAAGGAAGATACGATAAAAATAGGCTTGCTTCATTCATTGACAGGCACAATGGCAATCAGTGAGATTCCCCTAAGGGATGCCGAGATTGTTGCCATAGAAGAGACGAATGAGCGGGGTGGCGTTCTGGGAAGAAAGCTTGAATACATCGAGGAGGACGGTGAAAGCTCTCCACAGGTGTTTGCGGCAAAAATGCAGAAACTTTTGAATGAAGATAAGGTTGCCGCCGTGTTCGGATGCTGGACATCTGCCTCACGTATTGCCGTTAAACCGATTCTTGAGAAACAGTACGGTCTTTTGTGGTATCCGCTCCAGTACGAGGGAATGGAGGCAAGCCCCAACATCATGTATGTCGGTGCATCTCCGAATCAGCAGATAGTTCCTGCCGTTGATTACTGCTTGGAACACATCGGAAAACGCCTTTTCTTTATCGGAAGTGACTATATCTTCCCCCGCACGGCAAAGAAGATAATTGATGCCCAGCTTGTACCCTATGACCTTGAGACTGTCGGTGAAGTGTTTGTTCCGATGGGACATTCAGATTTCGTTGACATCATCGAGCAGATAAAGGAAGCAAAACCGGATGTTGTCCTGAATACGTTAAACGGTGACTCAAATCTTGCATTCTTTCAGCAGCTGAGTAACAGTGGAATTACGGCAGACGATATTCCTGTGATGAGCTTTTCTATATGTGAGCAGGAAGTTCAGGAAATAGGAGCTGATATTCTGGAAGGTCATCTTACCGCATGGAATTATTATCAGACAATAGTCAATAATAAAAACACCGAGTTTGTCAATAAATATAAAGAGATGTTCGGACAGAACAGGGTTTCGGGAGATCCTATTGCATCCGCTCATACCGCCATTCATCTTTGGGCACAGGCTTGTGAGAAAGCAGGTTCATTTGATGTAGAGGCAGTCCGCATTGCGGCAAAGGGATTAAGCTACGACAGTCCTCTTGGTCTTGTGACAATTGACGGCAGTAACCAGCATCTGTATAAGCCTGTCTTGATCGGAAAAATTAACAGTGAGGGGCTTATAGATGAAATCTGGCAGACTCCTGAACCCGTAAAGCCGGATCCATACCTGAGCTCATACTACTGGGCATGGGGATTGAAGTAAGGCTGTCATTATCGGGCTTGACCCGATAATCTTTTTTTATATTGCCGGATCGTGTCCGGCAATGACAAAACCTACTTTTTGGACAGTCCCATGACAAATAAATCTTTCCTTAGAATCTTGTCACAGTCCAGCTTACAGTCCTAAGGATGTCACCGAATACACCTGCGGCTGTAACACCTGCACCTGCACCGTATCCCTTTACTGTAAGTGGAATAGGAGTGTAGCGTGCTGTGGTGAATACAAAGGCATTTTCACCGCCACGTACACTGTAAAGCGGATCATCCGGTCCAACCTCAAGCATACCAACGCTTACTTTTCCGTCCTTTATGCTTGCACCCATGCGAAGGACTTTTCCTTCTTTTTTGAGTGATGCCATCTTGTCCGCAAAGTATTTGTCAAGCTCTGGGAGTTTTGCAAGGAACTCCTCTGGTGTTCCCTCAAGACTGAAGCCCTCTGGGAATATAGAGTTCATCTTTATGTCCTCAAGCTCAATCTCCATTCCTGCCTCACGTGCAATTATAAGGGCTTTTCTTGCAACATCAGTTCCCTTAAGGTCATCGCGCGGATCAGGCTCTGTATAACGAAGCTCCTTTGCCTCAAGAACTGCCTCGCTGAATTTCTTGCCCTCATCAAGCTTACCGAAGATATAGCTCAATGAACCTGACATGATGCCGTTGAATCCTGTAAGACGGTCGCCGCTCTTAAAGAGGTTCTGCAGTGTATCGATGATCGGGAGACCCGCACCGACGTTTGTCTCGTACAGGAAGCGTACATGCATCTGGTTAGCTGTCTCACGAAGCTTGTGGTAGAAATCCATGCTCATTGAGTTGGCACGCTTGTTTGGTGTGGCAATGTTCATGCCTGCCTTGAGTATGTCTATGTATCTTTCCGGTAAATCGTAGCTTGCAGTGCAGTCAACAAAAATCGGATTAAGCGGTTTTGTCTCGCGTACAAAGTCAAGAATCTTGTCGAGGTTGGTTTTTTCTCCATGGTCCTTTACCTGGTCTCTCCATCCCTCAAGCTTGATTCCGTCTGCATCAAAAATCATGCCGTCGATGTTTGCTATTGCCATTACCTTGATGTCGATGCCCTGTTCAAGAAGTGCCTGCTGCTGCTCACATATCTGGTCTATCATTGTACCGCCGATTGTTCCGGCACCGAATGCATAAACATGGATTGACTGAACCGTGTTAAAGAAGAAGTGATGCGCAATGCGTACAGCCATGTCTCCGTCCGTTCCATTTATTACCGCGGAAATTGAACGCTCTGCGGCTCCCTGTGCAATGGCAAGAATGTTGATGTCACGGCTTGCAAGTGCGTCAAAGAATGTTCCTGCGACACCACGTTTTTCCTTCATGGCATCTCCGACTATAGAGACAATGGCACAGTCCCTTGTAATCTGAATCGGGTTTACGAGCTTGCTGTTTATCTCAAGTGCAAGTTCATTCTTAAGTACGTCCTGAACTGCATTTGCATAGGCATTCCTTACGCAGAAGGAAATCGTATATTCAGAGGATGACTGTGTAATCAGAAGAACTGAAATGCCTGCATTGCTTACGGCTGCAAAAATGCGTGCTGCCATTCCCTTGCGTCCTTTCATGCCAGATCCGCTTACGGAAATCATTGAGCAGTCCTTTAGGCATGAGATACCGCGTACAGGACCTGCTGATTTCTCGCTTTCAAATGGTCCACGGCCAATGCATGTTCCGCGGGCTTTTGGATTCTGTGAGTTAAGGCTCCATGCCTCGATGTTCTTTGATGCAAGAGGTGCGAGTGTTTTTGGATGAAGGATTTTGCTTCCAAAGAAAGAAAGCTCCATTGCTTCCTCATAGCTCATGTCTTTTACAAGAACGGCATCCTTTACGACACGTGGATCAGCAGTATAGATTCCGTCTACGTCCGTCCAGAATTCTACTTTGCTTGAACCGAGTGCATAGCCTACAACAGCTGCAGAAAAATCGCTTCCGTTACGTCCCATAAGACCCATGGAAGGAGCTGCACCAGATCCTTTTATCCATGAGCAGATGAAACCCGGGAAAAGAAGAATGCGTGGCTGCTGTGAACCACCTGCATTGTCCCTGTATGGTGCAAGAGCCTCTGCACAACGGGCATAGTCAACATCGCCTTCCTTCTGGTTTCCTGTGGTAAAAATGAATTTGCGTGAATCAAGAGTAGTTACGCTCTGGCCTTTTGCAAGGAGAACTGCCTCAACGATAGGGGCACAGATCATTTCTCCAGTACCCATTATGCGGCAGTGTACGGAATCAGGGCATTCCCCGAATGTCGTAAGGCCTGTCAAAAGCTTGTCCAGACGCCTCATGTGATGCTCAAGCTTTTCCTTTACCGGTGCATAGTCAAATTCCGGCAGGCTTGATTTTATTTCTGAGCAGATCTCCTCATGGATTGTCCTCATCTGGCTTACATAAGTTTCAGCGTTTCCTCCGGCAACACAGCCGTCAATTGCCTCCTGAAGCTTGTTGGAGACACCGGCTACGGCACTGACCACAACGGAAATGCGGTCCTGTTTGGCGCGGTCAACCATGATATCCACGCTGTCTAAGATACGACGTGCAGAACCCATTGAAGTTCCGCCGAATTTAAGTGTAAGCATATAATCCCTCTTGTCAAAAGATATAGCATATTATCATAAATAAGGCTTTATTTCAATACAAAGAAAAAAGTTGAAAAATGTGAAAAGTACGCTTATACTGGAGTTATGGACTTTAATTCAAAAGAATTCGCAGGGTATCTGGAGCCTGATGCCCCTCGTGCAGACATTATTCAGAATTACCTCAAGGATCACGGAATTGATTCTGTAAAGACTGTCATAGACGGCAAGAATCACATTCTGGTTCAGTTTCCGTCAAAAATGTATAATCCGCAGTTCAAGATAAAGACTGTCTGTGCCCATTATGACCGTGTCTCTGGAAGTCCAGGTGCAAACGATAATTCCGCTGCAAACTGGATGCTCATGGAATGGGCTGTGTCCCTTGCATCTATGGAAAGGTTTCATAATGTGCGTATTTTCTTTACCGATGGGGAAGAACTGGGCTGGAATACTGGTGTAAATGAACAGGGGGCGTTTGGAATAGCCTCGATTTTTAAACGCTTAGGTTTTACAAACGATGACGTGTATGTCTTTGACTCATGTGGCAGGGGAGAAATCCCCATACTTGCACGTCAGACCTTCCCGGAAAAATCATCTCCTGCTTTTTTAAAGAACTACAACGATTTATATGAAAGAACACAGAATATCTTGCGTCGCTCATGTCCCGGCAGATGGATGAGTCTTCCTGTCCCATACAGTGACAATGCCTCGTTTTTAGCCTGTGGAATACCTGCAATGGCAATCACAATGCTTCCTGCTCAGGAGGCCGCCCTATATTCAAGAGAACTGTTGAATGATAAGAATCTGGAGAAAGCTGTGATGAACCGTGCAGTTTCCAAAAAGGAGAGGGAATACAGCGAGATACCGGAGTATTCATACAAGGAAAGGCTGCCCTCAACATGGAGGATGTTCCATACTCAGTCTGACAATATATCATCCCTTACCCCGGAAAGCATAAGGGTCATGAACAATCTTCTGAGAACTCTTGCAGAGACTGTCACTCCAATTATTTAGAAAACTAGACAATCTCTGTCTGCAGGGAAGAGAGTTTTCCGGTTATTGCCTGCATTTTGCTTGCGGTCTCACTTATATTTTTTGTAAGATCCGTAAAACTTTCAATTCCTGAGCTGATTTGCCTTAGAGTTATGACTATCTGATTAAAAGAAGTGTTCTGCTGCTCAATAATATCCTTGATTTCATTTGTCTTGACAGAAGTGATGTCTGTCATTTCCCGTATTACAGAAAAATGATCCTCAAGCTGATGTGCCAGTACCGTCTCATCGTTTATGCTGTCTGTTCCGTCCTGCGATGAATTTATAAGTCTTTGGAATGCCGCCTGTATGTTTGATATATATGACTTGATTTCGTTAATACTGTTCATCGTATTGTTTGCAAGCCGCCTGATTTCTGTAGCAACTATATGAAAGTTATGTCCTTCGCTTCCTGCACTGACTGCCTCAAGCTCTGCATTGAATGCTATGATTCTTGTTTGATCTGCAATATCATTGATAATAGCAATTACATCTCCAATGCTTTCTATTTCCTTTCCAAGATTTGTGACACCTTCTATTATGGAAACATTAGCTGAGTTGATTTCCTCCATTTTCATCAGAATGTTCTGCAAGACCTCAACAGAAGAATTGAATTCCTGATATGTGCGTCCTGCGCTGGTGGATACATTGGCAGTTGTGGATGCAATGTTTTGTGAAAGAGCTGATGAATCTTCCATAGTCGCAAGTACTTCTTTTATGGATGCATTTTGTTCAAGTGAAGTGGATGCAAGCTGCTGGGCGATAACCGAAAGATTATTTGATGTTTCCTGTACGCTTTTTCCGATAGAGTCTGCCTTGTTAAAGAGGTTCCCGAATCGCTTAACTATTTTATCCAGTCTATAAATATTGCACTGAAGTAAATCACCAAGCGATGAACGGATTGCCTTTTTTGTACTGCCTGTTGTTATGATTTCTGTCATTGATTTCTCAAATACTGAATAACTATGCCTCAGATTGTGAAAGTAAAAGTGAAGACAGCATATCATGAAGAAAATGTTCATTGCGGTAATCATGCAGACCTTGATGATTTGATGTGCTTTGTCTTCTACTATGATCAGTAAGTCACCGGTACTGCCGCATAAGACAAGAAAAATAATAAGGTTGCAGAATAGGACAGGAATTACAAGGTATAAAACTGTTCTGGCAGTGAGCGAAAGGCCGAAATGTTTTTTTGTCTTGACAATAGATTCATCAAGCCCTTTCTCCTGAATGTTTTTTGCGAGATGATTTGTAATTTTCTCGCAGTGATAATATGTGATTATCGCAGAAAGATAAGTTACAAACAAACCAGATATAAAAGTCATCAAGCATCTGTGCCATGATAAATTTATAACTGGGATTATATGATAAAGAATAGGAACAATAATGGAGCCTGTCAGGAAAAAAAGACCTGTTTGAATAGCCTTTGTTTTGGGAAGCTCCATAAGTGATTGAAATAGAAGGGTGCTGTCGTGGAGAGATTTAGTCCTGTCGTTTTCAAAATCAGTAAGCTTGTGGGAGATGTCTGATGTTATCGAGCGGTTTGAAAAAGGAATAATTAAAGTTTCTACAAGGACAATCACGCATACTGTTACTAATGCAGCCCATATCCATTGACTTGAATTAAAGGAGACAAAAACCCCGGGATATAAAAGCATGAATATTCCGGCGCATATTTCCGGTATTAATCCTGAGCGGTATACTTGTTTTTCCAAAGTTTGATTTGCTGTCTTCATATTTAATCCGCCTTATCCTTTTATTTCCTCTGCTTCTTTTAATCCGCTGAGTTCACTTGAATTAGTCTGTAAACTTCCCGCTGTTTCTGTAATTGTTTTTGTGGAAAGTGTAAGGCTTTCAATATTCTTGCTGACCTGCTGCAGTGTTGTAACAATCTGTTCAAAAGCCTCTGTTTCCTGTTTTATGCGGTTTTCAATTTCCTCAGATGATTCTGCTGTTTCCGAAGCTGAACTGCTTATTATTGAAAAACTGTTTTCAAGTGATTCAATAAGTTCCATACCCTGATTTATTTTTTCCGTGCAGTTTTGTGATGACTGCAAAAGCTTATCTGATGCCAGCTGTACTTCGTTGATCCTTTCTTTGATTTCCTTGGTGCGGTCCATTGTTCCGTTAGCAAGCCGTCTTATTTCATTTGAAACATTCCGGAAATTTCTGCCATTCTCATTTACGCTTGTTGATTCAAGCTCTGCATTGAAAGCTATGATTTTTGTCTGGTCTGCTATTGAATTGATTATGCTTACGATTTCCCAGATGCTGTTTATTTTTTCGTTTACATCGCGGATACCATTTGTGGTACTTGTGTTTGCTCTTGAAATAGAAAACATTTTTACCATGTTATCTGCCAAAAACTGTGTACCGTTCTGAACACTTTCTGCCGTCTTGGATGCAATATCAGAAACCTCAGTAGTTTTTGTCTGTATTTCGTGGGAAAGGCTGTCTGCTTCCTTCATGATAGAAAGGATTTCTGCCGTACCCGCTGACTGCTGAACTGCCGTAGCCTGTGTCTGAGTGGATATTGTTACAAGGTCCTTTGAATAGTCATCAATGCTTGAGCCAATTTCCTTTGCCTTGATTATGATTTTATTCATAAACATGATGATTTGATTCGCAAGAAAATAATTATAGGATATTTCATCAAATAAATCGGTTTTCAAGGTTTCTGTGTTTGAAATATCCGATGTCTCGATTTTGCTTAGAGTCGATTCAATTTTCTTGTTGTTTGATTCAATCGAATTATTAAAAAGGATAGAAAGAATTACCACAGACAAAAAGTTTACAGATATTGTGATAATCGAAATAAGAAGTTTGAATTTATCATCCCCCCAAGGATAGGGGAGATCTTTTTTTACTGAAAACATGCTTATTGTGTATCCTGCCGTTAAACATCCGAATAAGACAGGTATTATTACCGACATTGCAAATTGTTTGCTCGGGCTCAGTCCGAAAAACTGTATTTTTGAATCTGCTTTATGTATGCTTGATTTTTCAACTAGAGTCTGCATGTCTTTCCTGCAGATGCTTCTTACGTTGTTAAAAGAAAAAACAGCCGCCAGATATGAGGCATAAAGACATTCAATAAAAGAAAGAATGTTGATGGTTTTTGGAATGTGAAAATAGAATTCATATAGAACTGTAAGTGCAATTGTACCTGCGACAAAAAATATTATGGTTATTATCGCAATTTTAACAGGTGCCTTTGCAATTTTCTGTAATAGCGGTATTGGATCTTTTATGGATGAATTGTCAGAATAAAAATCATTTAGCTCGTCTGAACTTTTTTTAATAACTAGAAAATCAATGTAAAGTCCAAGCGAAAACTGAAGTACTAAAACTATTGCAAGAACGAATTTAATGACTATAAGAAGATGCTGTACAGGAAGCTGAGTTACAAAAATTGAATACATGAACATTGGTATTGTGGAGCATAGGTTTGGAATAATGCTTTTTAATGAAACCCTCCAGGCAAGTCCTAACTTAGATTTTTCCATTTTCTGAGGCCTCCTTTTCAAAGCTGTTCAAGGTTTTAAGGTATTCGCTGTCTTTGCGGAGTTTTTGAACTGTTTCTGCTATTAAATGAGTTGCTATGTTAAACTGCTCAACGCCGGAACTGATGTTCTGTAATTTTCCAAGAATAACATTAAACGCCTGTGTCTGATCTTTTACAACCATTTGTATTTCTTCTGTCGATTTTAATGTTTTGTTTGCCGAGCTGGTAATGGTTTTAAATTTATCTTCCAATTCAAGTGTCAGGTTATTTCCCTGATTTATTTTATTAGTACAGTCGACACCTGCCTCAATAAGCTGGCTGCTTGCATTTTGAATCTGCTGAATCTGTGCCCTTATTTCTTTTGTAAGTGACATGACATTGTCCGCAAGAGTTCGGATGTCCTGTGCAACATTCTTGAATTTAGCTTTTCCTTCCTGAATGTTTTCTGCTTCAAGCTCAGCATTAAATGCAATGATTTTTGTCTGATCTGCAACTCCGTCAATGAGGTTTACAATATCCCAGATGCTTTTAATTTTGTTGGAAAGGCTCTGAATACCCATGATTGAAGACTGGTTTGCAAGAATGATTTCCTGCATTTTTTCAAGGTTCTGCTTGATTGATTTTGAATCCAGCTCTATATCCTGCATGTTTTTTGCAGCAAGATGGTTTACCTCAACAATTTTACGCTCTATAGACTGAGAAAGCTCCTCTGTCATTTCCATGGTTGAGACAATTTCCTTTACTGCAGTAGACTGTTCAATTGAGGTACTTGCCGTTTCCTCGGAAATAGAAGAAAGGTTTTGGGATGCAAAATTGATTTCTTCATTTGTAAGAGATGTCTGATCAATAATAGTCGTAAAAAGCCTTATTGTCTGATTGACTATGTAAATTGTATAGGAGAGCTCCGTTGAAAGATCAGCCGGAATTATTGTGCTGTTCTTAATGCTTTTATCAGAGAGAGAATGGAGGGCATCCTGAACAGTGTCCGTATATTTCTTAATTTTCTTAAAGTAAATAATGGCATAAGTAGTTGAAAGGAAAAGGTTTATAGCGGAAACCAGGATAGAATTAATCAGCTTAAAGGAAATGCTGGAAAAATAAACTGTAAGTCCTGTGATGATGAAAGGAATGACAATATACATGATGAAAAGCGTAATCAACGAGAATCCAGAATATTTCCTGGAGTTTACGTAACTGTCAGATACTCCGCTGGAAACTATGGAAGTTGCTTTCTTGGAGCATATTGTCTGGATAACATCAAAGATTGCAAGTACAATCAGATAAGATGCGAGAAAACAGATGGTAAAAATCGTGATATGTTCTTTAATTGAAATGTAATATTTTATGCTCAGGAATACTGAAACGGAAATAATCTGAATGACAGAGAACTGTATTGTGAAGAAGGCTTTTTTTAATGGGAAATGCAGTACTTCCCTCAATAATCTTGTTCTTTTTTCCTCATCAAATTTTCCAAGGTCAAACTGATGGAGCCTGTATGACATGTAGTGTGATGTAAAATAATTTGCAAGAGGTACGATAAAAAATTCAAGTGCAAGGAAAGACATTCCAAGTATCAGATAGCATTGTCCGATTACTGCAAGCGGTAAATCAATAAAAAGAAGTACATAGGAAAAGGGCAGGAATGTAAGTATAAAATGTGTGAGTAGGGAAGTACGGTACATGAATGCCGTAAAAGATTCTCCAGGATGCTGTGAAAAAAACTTTCTGGCTGCTGAAATATTCATTTTAGATCTGTCCTCCTCTGTTCTGGATTTCATTTAGGTGGTCTGCAATGTCCTTGATATTCTGTGAGGAATCATTTATCGTTTTGGCTGACTGACTGAAATCATCAAAGCCCTGACTTAATTGCTTGAGTGTTGCCATAATCTGCATGAATGAGGAATCCTGTGAATTTGTAATCTGCTGAATATCGGCTGCACTCTCAGAGGTAATCTCAGAAGATGTCTTGAGTTTTGTAAAATCTTCTTCAAGGGTTGAAAGCATTTCATTTCCCTCACGGATTTTTTCTGTTCCACCTTCGGATGTGATGATCAGGTTATCTGATGAATGCTGAATACCTGTTATTCTGTTTCGTATTTCTCTGGTTGAGTCTGTTATGGTTGTGGCAAGACGTCTGATTTCATTTGCAACAATATGGAAATTCTCACCACTTTCACCGGCTGATGTGGCCTCGATTTCTGCATTAAAAGCAATGATTCTTGTTTTCTCTGCGATTGAATCGATAGTGCTTATTATATTCCAGACTGTATCAATCTTTTCGCTAAGATCTTTGATTCCCATTATTGTATCAAGGTTTGCCTGTGCAATCTCGCTCATTTTACCGATGTCCATGACCAATAATTCTGAGCCCTCGTGTACATCGTAAAGTGTTGCATCTGCCTGTTCAGAGACGCTGCTGATGCTTGTTGAGATGTCTTTAAGCATAAGTTTAATGTCAGACATTGTGTTGACGCAATCCTTTACATTGGCTGCCTGTATAACAGAATTGTCCGCTGTTTTCTTTG